>JAYUEU010000033.1:0-15850 GCA_043739065.1 Synechococcales cyanobacterium
GTAACTTAATCTAATGTATACCTCGATAATTCAAAGTTGACAAAGTATTTTTGTTTAATTAAATTGGCCTCAAACGCTAGTTGCTTTACGGCGACCGCGAGTGGTAGTTGATTTTATTGTGGTTTTAGTTCCTAATTTAGCTGGACTTTTATCAGTCTTACTCACTTTTGGTGCACTAGATTCACTCTCAGTTTTGGATTTGTGACCACGGGCCTTTTTCCCGTCTGGTTCACTCATGGCATCTACAGCCGCATTGGCATTAGTCAACGTTGTTTCCGTCAATTTTCCGACGACGCGGCGTTTGCTATTTTTGCCACGACGTACAGCCGATAGGTAATATTTCAAAGTCGACGGACTAATTTCAACCCCTTGTTGAGTCAGCATTGTAGAAATTTCAGGGTAATCGTAACCCCGGTCGAGAGCCAATATAATTTGGTCTTGTAATGCATTGATTGCTTCGCGTAATGACCAGATTTCCTTGGGCTTGTCTGGCAGATCCATTAGCGTTGACGAAGCTTGCGAAATGGCAGCCTTCGAGACGAGTGTAGCAGTCGGAGAACGACGTTTTGCTCCAGTCATTAGAGTGTCCCTTTTGTAGTGTTGGCTTAATAACTTTATTGCGTAACTTAATCTAATGTATACCTCGATAATTCAAAGTTGACAAAGTATTTTTGTTTTCTCTAGCCTCTAATCTAAATAACCGTTTTATTGATGCTTCGATCGATTCTAAACCAGACATCATATTCATACTAGTTCGATCGACTCTTGGAATGGATGTTATGCAAGATTACGATTGCTTTCCGATCGTTTTAGTGTTTCACTTAGCCGTTAAGATGCTTATAAATGAACGGCTTTGGCGATCGTGAATAAGATTGGTGCAAGGAGTAATGCAGGCAAAAATGAGCTAACTCGAATAGGGACCAACTCTAGTAAGTTGTAGCCAATGCCCATAACCATCAATCCACCCACTCCAGAAACGAGCGCAACACAGGGGTCACTACTAGGATTCGGGAGAACTTGAGCAAGGCTGCTGGCCACAAGAGAAAGACTGCCTTGATACATCAAAATCATCAGGCTAGAGAATGCCACCCCAATGCCATAGGTACTGCTGAATGCGATCGAGGCCAGCCCATCCATTACGGCCTTAACGGTGAGAATTCCAGCGTCTCCATTCAAGCCATTGCTTAAACAGCCTAAAATCGCCATAGGACCAACACAGAACAATAAACTTGTCGCAACGAATCCTTCTGTAAATCGTCCGCCGCCTTTGACTCGGTGTTTTAGCCAATCGCCCAGTTGAGTGAGTTTTAATTCAATTTGTAATGCTTCGCCGAGAATGCCGCCAAATACTATGGATAGCAATCCTAAAATCGTACCATCCACAATTCCAACTGTTGCATTTCGCATTGCCCCAGCCATGGTGATACCTAGAAAAATAGTAAATAATCCCAATCCTTGAGTCAAAACCTGCTGCATCCCGGCTGCCATTCGCCCTCGCAAGCTTAGTCCGATCGTCGTACCTAGAAGAATGGTGAATACATTAATCCAGGTACCGCTTGTTTTTTGCCAAAGGGAGAGCATGAATAAACCGATGATGATGTAGATAGATTAAATCTACAGTAGAGCCTTCACAATAATCTGACTCACTTCTTCATTGCCCACTGCATTGAGATGAATATTGTCGTGATAGAGCTGCTTTGTATTACTACTAGCTTTAAAGGGTTCTAACAAATCAATATAGTTAATTCCTTCTTTTTTAGCTAATTTATCCAAACGATCGCGGGCTACTAGTTCATAGTCCCGAGATTTTCCGTCTACTTCTCGCAATAATGGAGTCATGAGCAGCAAAAATTGTGCATTGTTTCTTAGACTTAATTCGTGAATGGCCTGAATCGCCTCTAAAATCTTCCCTACCCGATCGCCTTCTTCATTGTGGATTCTTTGTAATTCAGACAAAGGTGGGAGCCTAGACAAACGATAGCGCTCGATTAATTCACCAATAGCTCCTATGGGTTTACGATCGAGATAATTTTTTTCACGGCCTACTACGAGACTATTCGGAGCCGTCCCAAACAAATCGTCCGTATTAATAATCAGAATCAACATATCCGTGTCAAATAGCCCAAACTGGCGCAGATATTCCAATTCATTGCGCGGGGACCAGGAATTTGCTGAGGCATTCAGAACTGTAATAGTTGAAATATCTTCGAGTTGATTTTCCTGAAGATGTTGCTTAAACCGTTCAGAAATGATCGAGTCTTGCGGATTCCACCAACCACCATTGGTCACAGAATCGCCAATGAAGAAAAAGCGGCGTTCACCGGGAATTTTACGATCGCTAATTTCATCACTCCGCATCGAATAACGATTGATCCGAATAGCATTCCCATTCCGAATAACGTTTTGGTTTGGTGCAATCAAATAGCCTATTTTTTCATCTGCCTTATATAAAAGTGGATCGCCCAGCCCATAACGCGATCGTAGGATCACTTCAAGAATTAGAAGTAAAACAATGCTCAATAGACTGATAGTTAAAAAAAGTTTCATAAATATTCAGAAAAATTATAAATCGAGCGTGCGGCGATCGGAGGTAAAATGAAACTAATTATTTTTCTTATCTTATGCTGAAACGAATTTGGGAAGAAGGCGTGTTAGTGATTGTGGCTGACCTTAAGCGGGGTATGACTAAGACAGATGGGGTCGATAGTCCAGTTTGGATTGGTCTATCGACCGTCATTATTTTAGGAGCGATCGGATATTTAGTCATCTGGGCGACCCGATCGGCCTATTTGTTTTAAGTGATGCTTGAACCAGCAAACACTTGAGTCACCAAACGTCTTCAGCAACTAACCGCCTCAGCCTCTCAGCTTCTCCAACACGCTGATATCTTCGAGGGTAGAGGTGTCGCCAGAAATCTCCTGACCCGCCGCCAAGCCCCGCAGTAATCGCCGCATAATCTTACCCGATCGAGTTTTTGGCAACGCATCCGCAAACCGAATTTCTCCAGGACGGGCGATCGCACCAATTTCCTTTACAACATGTTTTTTGAGTTCTTTCATCAACTCGTCGCTGGCAGTATAAGTGCCTTCTAAAGTGACAAATGCCACAATCTCCTCACCCTTGAGATCATCGGGTTTCCCCACGACTGCCGCTTCTGCAACTGCTGGATGGGAGACCAATGCTGACTCAATTTCCATAGTGCCTAATCGATGTCCCGCCACATTAATCACATCGTCTACACGGCCCATCACCCAGAAATAACCCTCCGCATCCCGGCGTGCCCCGTCTCCTGCGAAGTAAATGTATTTTCCATCCACAGGCGCAATATGTTCCCAATAGGTTTCGCGGAATCTGTTGTCGTCGCCATACACCGTGCGCATCATTCCCGGCCAAGGATGACGAATTGCCAAATATCCGCCCTCTCCCGCAGGTACAGTATTGCCGTCCATATCAACCACATCTGCCAGAATTCCAGGGAACGGAAGGGTTGCAGAACCGGGTTTGGTGGCGATCGCTCCCGGTAATGGCGTAATCATGATGCCTCCTGTCTCGGTTTGCCACCAAGTATCAACAATAGGACAACGCTCAGCCCCAATTACTTTGTGATACCACATCCAAGCTTCTGGATTAATCGGTTCACCGACGCTTCCAAGCAATCGCAGCGAAGTCAAATCTCTTGCATTTGGATGTTCATCTCCCATTTTAATAAAGGCCCGAATGGCGGTTGGTGCGGTGTAGAAAATAGTGATTTTATGTTTCTGAATCACATCCCAAGTGCAGCCCGGATTATTCGGACGCGGCGCACCTTCATACATTACTGTCGTCGCGCCGTTGGACAATGGACCATACACTACATAGCTATGTCCCGTAATCCAGCCCACATCTGCTGTACACCAGAAAACGTCCTGTTCCTGCAAATCAAAAATCCATTTGCAAGTCATATGGGCATAGAGGTTATAGCCGCCTGTTGTATGGACTACACCTTTGGGTTTGCCCGTCGATCCAGAGGTATACAATACAAACAAACTGTCTTCTGCATCCAATTCTGCCGCTGGACAATCACTATCTACCGTTGCCATTAATTCATGCCACCAATGATCGCGCCCTGATTCCATTGTGATCTCTTGAGCCGTCCGTTTGGCCACAATCACGGTTTCAACTTTGGTTTGACCATTGGCGATCGCCTTATCCACAGCAGGTTTCAACGGCACAATAACATCCTTACGCCAGCCACCATCTGCTGTAATCACAACCTTGGCATCCGCATCCACTAATCGATCGCGCAATGCATCCGCACTAAAGCCACCAAACACAACCCCATGCACCGCACCAATTCGGGCACAGGCCAACATTGCAACCGCCGCTTCTGGAATCATGGGCATATAAATCCCGACCCGATCGCCCTTCACCACGCCCATTTTTTTCAGGACATTTGCAAACTGACAAACTTGTTGATGTAATTCCCGATAGGTAAGCGTAATTGAATCACCCGGTTCGCCTTCCCAAATGATGGCGGGTTTATCGATTCTGGATTCCAAATGACGATCGAGGCAGTTGTAAGACAGATTGATTTTTCCATTCACAAACCACTTCGCAAACGGCGGATTGCTCCAGTCTAATCCCTGCGTCCAAGGGCTAAACCAATGCAATTCTTTTTTTGCTAACTCTTCCCAAAATGCCACCGGGTCGGCTGCTGCCCGATCGTAAAGTGCCTTATAGTCATCAAAGCTTTTCACCGTTGCCTTTGCTGAGAATTCAGCGCTGGGTGCAAAGGTCCGATTTTCTTGGAGAATGGATTCAATAGTGGGTTGTGACATGGGTACTAGAAATGAAAATACTGATAATACGATACCGGGTTGCTTCGCCCGATCGTATTACTGTGTACTTTCATAACGCGATCGCAACTATTCGGACACTTAATCATTGTTGAATTTGATCTCGTGTCAGATCCGTAAGTTCGATAATATCGTCGATCAAAAACTCCTTTTTCATCATTCTCAGCGCTATTTCATCCTGACGTTCAATCTTTTCCGTCTCAATATCCTCATTAATGATCGCTTGGTAGGTAATAGATTCTTGCATAATGTCTTTCTAAATGATTTGTGAAATTAGTTTTGCTTTCAATCTCAGCTTAGCGAGAATGTCACTGGGATAGGCTCGGTGTGTAGTGGCTAGCTAGGAATTTCGCTACACTGGGAGGAAGATGGTTTCTCTCTTAGCCTCTAGGATTTTAGTTATGCCGATCGATCTCATCATTAATCTGTTGCAATCGCTGACGGGTTCTACGTTTCTTCAGGATAAGTTGAAGCGATCGGAGCATGTAATTCGGGTTTTGAAGCAGTTGGGATTAGATCCGGATCATCCGCCAGAGGATTTTGAGGGAGTTTATAACTATACGTTAGTGGAGTATGGGATTGCGAAACCGGAGATTTGTTTGCAGATCTTTCGGGAACGGGAGATTCGGGTTTTATTTCGATCGGTGTTTGATGGGAATGATCCGCAAGGTTGGTTACGATCGGGAGCAGCATTTCTAGAGAGTTCTGCAATTGGTCAAAAAGTGCGATTGGCAAATGTGGATCCTATTGAAGAGCTAAAGGCATTTGCAGGGGCGTTTGTTGCGGTGGTGAGACGATCGCAGACTCCAAAGGAAACGCTGATGGGGCATCAGTTACAGAAGATTGAACGGACGATCGATCGACGGTTTGAACAATTGGCGGCGCAGGTTGGACAGGGTTCGATCGCTGGGGGAAATGCTGGTGGGAATCTTTTGGCGTTGTCTTCTGCTAATTGTCGAGCGATGGCTTTGGCGGGACAGATGCGGGATTGGTTTGAGATTTTGGGTTATAAGTTTGAATCGTATGAGGTTTGGACGGTTGATTATTTTGAATGGGTGATTGATATTCGGGTGCGGCGGGGAAGGTACGATCGGATCTTAGTGCGGGGAATTGATGGCGAAGCGGGCGTGAAAGATTTACGGGCTTTAGCTGCGTCGGTGGCAGGACAAAAGGCGGATGAGGGTTGGTTGGTGACGGCTCGGCGGATTAGTCAGGCGGCGCGAGGTGAGTTGGAGACGGTGGACGAGTTGGCGGGATTTACTTGGGATGAGTTGCTAGATCAGGATGCGGATTTTTCGGGGTATGTGAGTTGGTTGGAGGCAGAAATTGAGCAGCGGGGGATTCTCGATCGGTATGTGCCGTTGGCTTGTGTGAAGGAGGAGGTGGATTCTGTGAGTCATCAACGGCTGGGAATGAGTCGCTATGGGGAAAGTGATGGCTGGATTGAAGGGTATGTCGATCGGTGGTTAGATGATCCAGCGAAGGAGCATTTGTCGGTGTTGGGGGAGTTTGGGACGGGGAAGACTTGGTTTGCTTTGCACTATGCGGCCCTTGCGTTGAAGAAATATACAAAAGCAAGTGCGGCGGGAATGGTGCGTCCTCGTTTGCCGATCGTGATTCCGTTGCGGGATTATGCGAAGGCGGTGAGTGTGGAGTCATTGTTTTCGGAGTTCTTTTTTAGAAAGCATGAGATTCCGATTCCGGGATATTCGGCATTTGAACAATTGAATCGAATGGGTAAGTTGTTATTGATTTTTGATGGCTTTGATGAGATGGCGGCGCGGGTAGATAAGCAACAAATGATCAATAATTTCTGGGAGCTGGCGAAGGTTGTGGTGCCCGGTTCTAAGGTGATTTTGACTTGTCGGACGGAACATTTTCCAGAGGCGAGAGAGGGGCGATCGTTATTGAATGCGGAATTGCAGGCTTCGACCAAAGGTTTGACGGGGGAGACTCCGCAATTTGAAGTATTGGAGTTGGAGAAGTTTGAGGATGATCAAATCCGATCGGTTTTGCTTTTGCAAGCGTCTGCGGCAACGGTGGAGCAGGTGATAGGAAATGCTCAGTTGTTGGATTTGGCGCGGCGACCTGTGATGACGGAGTTGATTTTGGAGGCGTTACCGGATATTGAGGCGGGGAAACCTGTGGATATGTCGCGGGTGTATTTGTATGCGGTGCGGCGCAAGATGGAGCGTGATATTAAGGCGGAGCGCACGTTTACGTCGATGGCCGACAAGTTATATTTCCTTTGTGAGTTGTCGTGGGAAATGTTGTCTACCGATCGGATGTCGATTAATTATCGTGAGTTTCCCGATCGGATTCGTAAACTCTTTGGGCCATCTGTTCAAGAAGAGAAGGATTTGGATCATTGGCATTACGACATGATGGGTCAAACGATGTTGATTCGGAATGCGGATGGTGATTATAGTCCGGCACACCGATCGCTTTTGGAATTTTTTGTGGCGTTTAAGTTTACGGCAGAGTTGGGTGCGTTGGCCCCTGATTTTCTGGAGCTGGCACAAATGAAATCAGGGATCGATCGGTCTTTGGAACCGCGTGACTATACTTGGTCGGAATACTTTGGGGGTGCGGCTGTTTCGCCGTTGAAAGGGTTTGTGACGGAGAGTTTGGAGAAGTTGAGATCGGGCTTTGGGATGCAGGTTTTAACGAAGGCTGTACTTGAATTATTAGAGAAAATGATCATTCCGTATCATTCATTTTCTGATCATCCTCTAACGCAAATGATAGATTCTTTACGAGGTGAAGGGCATGGGAAAATTAGGTTTATAGGTGGTAATTCAGTAACTCTTCTAAATAGACTCAATAGTTTCGTTTTCTATAATAAGAAAATGATAAATCTAGCATTGAATTCTGCTGATTTCACGCTAGCAAACTTGCGAGGAAGTGATTTTTCCTATTCTGATCTGCGTGATACGAATTTCTCTAAATCTTCTGGAGGTGTTTTCTCCTCTGCTCTTACCCCAGATGGTAAAAAACTCATAACTGGAGATAGTACAGGTAGAATTTATGTATGGGATTCTCAAACTGGTAAGGCATTATTTGTTTTTAAAGGACACGCAAACGCGATTCGAGCGCTACTCTTTGCTCCTAAGACAAATAGATTAATCAGTGCCGCAGCAGATAGCAAAATAAGGGTGTGGAATTTAGCTAGTCAGGAATGTATAAAGCAGCTAGAAGGACACACTAATATCGTGATGAGTATTTCATTGTCTGAAGATGAAAAAAGACTGGTTAGTGGTAGTGCCGACCAAACCGTTAAACTCTGGGATATTGAATCTGAAAAATGTTTGAAAACGTATCAAGGGCATAATGGATGGGTTCGATCTGTTTCATATAACTCTCAAAAAGGTATGATCACAAGCGGTGGACATGATAAAACTGTAATGATTTGGAATTCTGAGACGGGTCAATGTATAACAACCCTTGATCCACATAGAACTAAAATTAACAGTGTTTCTCTAGACTGTTTTGGAAATTTAATTGCAAGTGGCAGCGCTGACGGAGATTTAAGGATATGGAGTATAGAAACTGGCAAGTGTCTATATGCTCTGAAAGGCCATTTTGATAGTATTAATTGTGTTTACTTTAATAAATCTGGAAATATACTAATCAGTACAAGTTCAGATCGCTCTATTAAGCTATGGGATGTTGAAACTGGAACGTGTGTCAAAACACTTCTTGGACATCATTCTTACTGGCTACATTCACTATCGCTTAGCGAATCCGAAGAAATTCTACTAACTTCTAGCCCTCAAGAAGCAAGAGTATGGAACGTAAATACAGGAGCTTGCATAAACAATCTGGATTTTCGTCAAAATGATATTAACGAAATTGCCTGTCATCCTGATGGGAATTTATTTGCAAGTACTAGCGCGGATAAAAGTATTAAAATCTGGAGTCTTCTTTCTGGAGAATGTCTCAGAACATTGGATGGGCATAAAAAAATGGACGTCATGTGTCGTATTCAGCAAAAGGGGAGGATTGATTGCAACTGCAAGTCATGATTATACAGTTAGAGTATGGGATACGGAAACGGGAAAGTGTCTCAGAGTTATACAGGCACATACAGACTCTATTTATTCGATTGACTTTGGATTAGATGACGAATATTTGATTAGTAGTAGTGATGATCGTACTATTAAAGTATGGGACACTAATTCAGGTAAATTGGTTATGAGTATGAAAGATTCATGCAGCCTTAAGTCCCTTTCATATAATCATTCTAAACACATAATCGCAACTGGAAATACTGAGCACACAATTAGAATATGGAATCTTAATTCTGAGCATCCATCTTTTGACCTAAGAGGACACTCTGATTGGGTGCGAACTATGAAGTTTAGTCCGTGTGGCAACTTTTTAATCAGTGGTAGTTCAGATTGTACAATTAGGGTCTGGGACATCAATCAGAAAAATGTCTGCGAATATTGCAAGGTCATACTGACTGGGTAGATTCAGTCGCATTTGGAGATTCCAACAACTTAATTGCCAGCGGTAGTTCTGATGGCAGTGTGAGAATCTGGGATATTCATACAGGAGAATGCTTAAAGATATTTTCAGGCCATTCTACGCCTGTTCTTTCAGTTGCATTCACTCCTGACAATAACAAAATTATTAGTAGCAGTGTTGCTGGAACAATTCGTATTTGGGATATTTCTCAAGAGAGACCTCTGAAAATAATATTCGATCGTCCCTACGAAGGTATGAATATTACTGGAGTCAAAGGATTAAGTGCTGCTGAAATTGAGACACTTAAAGCATTGGGAGCCGTGGAGAATTGTGAATAAAGAATTTAGAATGAAGAAGGGGGATTGGTATGATGGGTGGAGAGGAAGTCCATAATGATTGCAATTTCCCATAATGGTATCCCAATTCGTCTCCCCGACGAGCGTTGGAATCACATCATCGATCGTCATTCCATTCTCGCTGATCAGCAGAAACTCGTCCTTGACACCCTCGCAAACCCAACTCGAATCCTACTCGGCAATGACGGCGCTTTTCTCGCCCTTCGAGAAATAGACCCAAAACGATGGCTAGTCATCGTCTACCGTGAAGATGGAAATGATGGTTTTGTGATCACTGCTTTTCCCACCCGTCGCATTAACTCCTTAAACCAGAGGCAACAAATATGGCCGTAGCAACCTTACAAGATGCCCAAGACTATCTCCGATTCATTCCTATTCTTCAAGGACTTCCGAAGCGTCCATTCTCTCTACTCTTTGATCCCGAAGCTGATGTTCTCTACATTGATTTCTATAATCCACCGAGATCTTCGGATGATAGTGAACTAACCGACGATAATGTTGTCATTCGTTACGATGAACAAGAAGAAATCGTTGGACTTACGATTATGAATGCGAGTCAGCGATGATCATCTTTATTCTCCCGCTGAACTCTCAATCTTAGCAATCACTTCTCATCTACATCAGTTCAGCAAGCTCCATCCATCGATCGGTCGATCGTTCAATCTCATTATTCACATTAGCCAGCCGATCGGACAATGCCTGAATATCACTGTAGCCACCGGACGAATTGCTGTAGAGCTTTGCTTCAAGTTCAGCTTTTTCGGCTTCGAGCGTTGGCATTTTTGCTTCAAGTTCTTCGTATTCTCGTTTCTCTTTGAACGTGACTTTGCGAGCTTTGGTGGCGATCGGAGTCGGTTCAACTACAACAGGTTCAGGAGCAGTCGGTTTAGGGCCAACTTGAATGGTCGGCGCTGAATTTTCTTCTCGCTTCTCGTCTTTTTTACAATCGAGATAGATAGAATAGTTGCCGGGATAACGACGAACATTACCGCCTGGTTCTAAGGCAAAAATAGTCTCAACGGTACGATCGAGGAAGTATCGATCGTGAGATACCACAATGACAGCACCTTTGAAATCTTCCAAATATTCTTCCAACACCCCTAATGTTTGAACATCCAAATCATTCGTCGGTTCATCCAAAATTAGAACATTCGGTGCAGATAGTAAAACCTGTAATAGGAAGAGTCTACGCTTTTCGCCACCCGAAAGTTTACCGATCGGCGAATATTGTTGATTTGGCGAAAATAGAAATCGCTCTAGCATTTGCGATGCGGTAATAATCGATCCGTCAGACGTTTTCACCAATTCAGCAATATCTTTCAAATAGTCAATTACACGCTGATTGTTATTGATGCCACTTTGCAATTCATCAGAGTGTTGATCAAAATAACCAAATTGAATCGTCGAACCAATATCAACCGTTCCAGAATCCGGTTCAACTCGTCCCGTAATCAAATTCATTAAGGTTGATTTACCCGCGCCATTCATTCCGATAATGCCAATCCGATCGTCCGGGGTAAATTCGTAAGTAAAATCTTTAATCAATGTCCGATCGCCGTAGCCTTTGCTGACATCTGTAAGTTCAGCAACTTTTTTACCAATACGACGGCCCATGGTAGAAATTTCGACTTTCCCTTGAACGGCTTTGAATTCCGTCGCTTTCATCTCTTCAACCCGACCAATCCGCGCTTTTTGTTTAGTACTACGCGCCTTTGGTCCTTTTTTCAACCATTCAAGTTCTCGTCGCAACACCCCAGCAAATTTCCGCTGACTACTAGCAGATGATTCTTCTTGAGCTGCTTTTTTTTCTAAATAATAGGAATAATTCCCTTCGTAATTAAACAGCTCAGCCCGATCGATTTCCAAAATACGATTAGTCACTTGGTCCAAGAAATACCGATCGTGCGTCACCAACAGCAATGATCCGGTATAACGCGACAAATAGCCTTGCAGCCACTCCACAGAATCCGCATCCAAATGGTTCGTCGGTTCATCCATTAACAACACATCAGGCTGGGCAATTAGAGCCGTAGCGATCGCGATCCGTTTACGATAGCCGCCCGACAGATCTCCCACTCGCGTCGTAAAGTCGCTGATCCCCAACTGATTTAGGGCGATCGTTGCCTGAGTTTCTAGTTCCCAGGCTCCAGCTTGATCCATCCGATGGGTCAGACTAGACAGCTTATTGAGTAATTTGTCTTGATCTGCGTCCGGATCCGCGAGTGCTTGAGAAACAGCTTCATATTCTTTAATCAGCTCCATCACATCGCCGCTATCAGCAAATATTTGCTCCAGAACGGTTTTCTCTTCATCCACATCGGGCTGCTGAGGCAAATACACCACGCGAATGCCACCCGGAATCTCGATTTCGCCGCCATCAATGGGTTCGATCCCCGCAATCATTTTTAGCAACGTCGATTTGCCGGAGCCGTTGGTTCCAATAAGTCCCACCCGATCGCGGTTCTCTAGAACAAAATTTCCCTCCTTCAACACCTCTTTAATTCCGAAGTCTTTACGGATCGATCGCAGTGTCAAAAGAGCCATGGAGTGCTGGGGGTGAGAGGAATCTCAAACATAAAAGATAGCAGGCATAACCCTATCACTTCTTGGTAACAAAAACTTTACAACTCTGTGACGTTAATCACAACGCATATGATCATTTCTTCTGATGATAAGGACAGTGCATCCATCCATATAAATGCTGAAGGTCCGAATTCTAGAAAAAGACGTAGGAAATAGTAGATCTAGCTATCTTTTTATCCCGTTTTCTTTGAAATTTGAGCCATTCGCTACTTTTTTGCTCACCCCATAACTTCTATCTATGCTGGTACTTGTGATGTGCATCCGTGATGTCGTTGATCAGGCGTTAACGACTGGACTCTTGACCCTTGAAGCTGAGAACCAACTCCGAGTTTTGCTGTCGAACAAATATGGTTACGAAGATTGGCAAGCCTTTATGTCGTTGCAATCAGCAGCTCTGCTAGGTCAGGTTCAACAGGAATCTCGTGTACTGCCTGTGCCTGAGCGATCGCCTAGGTTGGGAGACTATTCTAGAATGACCCATGAGGTGTTCTAGCCGAGAGCTTCTACATATGAGTCTTCTAGGCATCATGTTTTAGGGAATGCATCCATCGGGGCATTTTTTGTGGCAATCTGGAACTCACAAAGATTTTTTCCGTAAGCGCCATGCAAACTCTGATGATCCCTGAGACCGCGCCCCTGAGTAGCCCAAACAGCTTGATGCTATCGACTGCTCCCTCCATTCGTCGTCGCAAAACCCGATCGGTCCCGGTGGGCAGCATCATGATCGGCAGCGAGCATCCGGTAGCGGTCCAGTCGATGATCAATGAAGATACCTTAGACATTGAAGGATCGGTCGCTGGAATCCGTCGTCTCCATGAAATTGGCTGTGAAATTATTCGGGTGACGGTGCCTAGTATGGCCCATGCCAAAGCGATGGAACAAATTCGCGATCGGCTTCATGCGACCTATCAGCCCGTGCCATTAGTGGCCGATGTCCATCACAACGGTATGAAAATCGCCATTGAAGTTGCGAAATATGTAGACAATGTCCGGATTAATCCGGGTCTCTATGTTTTTGAAAAGCCAGTAGAAGGCCGCACCGAATATACAAAGCAAGAATTTGACGAGATTGGTGAAAAAATCCTCGAAACTCTTGCGCCCTTGGTCATTACGCTGCGGGACCAAAATAAATCCATGCGGATTGGCGTGAATCATGGATCCTTGGCAGAACGGATGCTGTTCACCTACGGGGATACTCCAGCAGGCATGGTCGAGTCAGCCCTAGAGTTCATTCGGATGTGTGAGTCGCTAGATTTCTATCATTTAGAAATTTCCCTCAAAGCCTCCAATGTACCCGTCATGTTGGCGGCTAATCGGCTGATGGTGCAGCGGATGGATGAATTAGGAATGATGTATCCATTACATCTTGGGGTGACGGAAGCGGGCGATGGTGAGTATGGTCGCATCAAGTCTACAGCCGGCATTGGCACGTTACTGGCTGAAGGTATGGGCGATACTTTGCGCGTTTCGTTGACAGAAGCTCCAGAGAAGGAAATTCCAGTGTGCTACGGAATTTTACAAGCCTTGGGACTCCGGCGAACCATGGTGGAGTATGTCGCTTGTCCGTCTTGCGGTCGGACGTTGTTCAATCTGGAAAATGTACTGCACAAGGTTCGTGAGGCCACGAGTCACTTAGCGGGATTGAATATTGCAGTGATGGGTTGCATTGTGAATGGTCCGGGTGAGATGGCTGATGCCGATTATGGCTATGTGGGTAAGACGGCGGGGACGATCGCCCTTTATCGAGGTCGCGAAGAAATTAAGCGGGTGCCCGAAGCGGAGGGCGTGCAGGAACTTGTGGCGTTGATTAAAGCCGATGGTCAGTGGGTTGAGCCGGAAGAAAAGCCTTAGGAAACGTGTTAGATTGGGTCTAAATTTTACTTATTTTCTTTAGTCCCGATCGGTCCCGATCGATGATTTATTCGCTATGCTAGATAATCAATCTAGTCTTATCCTGAGATTCTTGACATGACCTTGACCAAGCGGGCAATCGTTCTAGGGACCACTCTAATTGCCATAACGGCTGTGACGGTATCGCTGGCGGGTATCAACTTTTCTCGTGGAACATCACCCTCTAAGGCTCTGGTAGACGAGGTGTGGCAGGTGATTGATAACTCTTATGTGGATGGGACGTTTAATCAGACGGATTGGCGATCGGTCCGGCGGGATTTTATGGGGCGCGAATACACGGATAAGGCACAGGCATATCTCGCGATTCGGGAAATGCTCAAGAAGCTCAACGATCCGTATACCCGGTTTATGGATCCTGAAGAATTTAAGAACATGCAGGTTGAAACGTCTGGTGAACTGATTGGAGTAGGAATTCAGTTAGCTGCCGATGAGAAAACAAAAAAATTGACTGTGATCTCTCCCATTGAAGGCAGTCCAGCATCGAAAGCGGGGATTTTGTCCAAAGACATCATTATCAAAATCAATGATCAATCTACCGAAGGCATGGATCTGAATAAAGCCGTAACACTCATTCGTGGAGAATCGGGCACGTCGGTGAAGCTCACGATGCAACGCGGCACCCAGATTATTGATTACAACTTGAAGCGCGATCGGATTGAATTGCATCCCGTTAGTTCAAATGTTCAAAAAACAGCGGCTGGCGAGACGGGTTATATTCGACTGCGGCAATTTAGTGCACCTGCGGTTAAGGAAATGCGCGATGCGATTCGGAATTTAGAGCGGCAAAATGTGGCGGGTTATGTTCTTGATTTGCGATCGAATCCCGGTGGGTTGTTGAATGCAAGTGTAGAAATTAGTCGCATGTTGATTAAAGACGGCACAATAGTTTCGACCGTTAATCGTCAAGGTGAGTCCGATCGGCAATCCGCGAACCATTCAGCACTGACGGATAAGCCCGTGGTGGTGTTAGTTGATGGCGGGTCAGCGAGTGCCAGTGAAATACTCTCTGGGGCACTGCAAGATAATAAACGGGCTAAGATTGTTGGGCTTAGGACTTTTGGTAAGAGACTGGTGCAGTCGGTAAGAGAACTTGGTGATAGAGAATCTGGAATGGCGGTCACAATTGCGAAATATCTGACTCCAAATGGTCGCGATATTAATAAGCATGGCATTGATCCTGATGTGGAGATCAAACTTACAGAACCCCAACAAAAAGAACTTCAGGCCGATCGGGACAAAATAGGAACGCCTGCTGATCCACAGTTTAGCAAAGCAGTTCAGGTGTTATCTGAAGAAATCAATGAGAAGAAGGCGAGCAAATAGCGTTAGGAATATAATTAAGATCTTTGTTTCTGACATTAAAAGAACGATCGCTACTCTTCATGATGATGATGTGGAGGAGACATTTCAGTTTTTCCAAACATTAGAATTCGATCGGTTGATTAGTAAGGATGAATAGCGATTCTAAAACATAACTAAACCGATCGCCATTATCCATTTGCCGATCGCACCATTTCAAAATCCTGGATTCTTTTGAATTATAATGAAATCAACTAATTCTAATAATTACATGTCTTATCGCTTAACGGCTGTAATCGAGAAAGATAAAGATGGATATTATGCGTATTGTCCAGACTTAGCGGGATGTCAGAGGCAGGGGGATACCTGGGAAGATGTGCAAGTTAATATTCGAGA
>JAYUEU010000034.1:0-11008 GCA_043739065.1 Synechococcales cyanobacterium
TACGAATTACACCGTTAACTACACGACAAATTATTTGGTGGCTGCCATTGCCGATCGGATTATGGCCGAGGAAGCCTTGGTTTCGTTGCGCCGCGAAGAGATTCCCGATCGGGCGACAGTGATTTTGGGAAAAGGGTTCAAAACATTGGAAGAGTATAAACTACCGGATCCAGTCGAGAATACCTGGAAGCGGCTACGTTGGACTGCAACTTGGTTGGCTCCGTTTGGGTTTCTGGGCGGAATGGGATTTAATGTTGTGACAGGACTAAATACGTTTCCTTGGGCAGGTGATGTCGGGAATATTTTTATTGGTGGGCTGTTGGGGGCGATCGGTGGCACGATGGGGAGTATTTTGGCGAGTGATGGTTGGTTGGTGATTTTGAGTGGGAAACGGTCCATGACCCATCGACAACGCATTGATCAGGGGCAATATTTGGTGGTAGTGAAAGGCAGCGAGACCTTGATTCGACGTGCAACGAAGGCATTGTTGAAGTATGAGACCTTAAGTTTGGAAAATTATCCAGAGTAGTACAGTGATTTCCAAGGATGGAGTTTCCGTCTAAACCCGTTATTTCAAAATAACTAAAGCCCCATCAAGGTGAATGCTGCCCAATCTCGTGGTGATGGATATTGCTTTAGGGTGGTGAGCATGGCGCTTCGGAGGGCAACGGCACGATCGGGATTGGTTTGTAATGCGCGATAAAAGTCGGTCATGAGTTCTGAGGTCGATTTGTCATTAACGGCCCAAAGTGAAACAACTAGGCTGGAGGTTCCGGCGGCTAACCACGATCGGGATAATCCCAAAACCCCATCGCCTGTTAAGGTTCCCCGGCCCGTGTCGCAAGCACTTAGCACCACGAGTTCAGCCTTCAAAGACAGATTGAACACATCATTAGCGGTCAGCAGTCCATTGTCGCCAGGGGATGGAGCTAGAGCTATGGCACCGGGAGTATCGATCGCTTCGATTTGACCGTATTCCAGTAGGCCGTGGGTTGCGAGGTGAATGTGGGTGGCCTGTTCAAGTTTTGGGTAAACCTTAGCGCGAGTGGCGGCAGCTCCGGTAATGGCCGTGGTGTTGAATAGTTTGGCAATGGCGATCGCTTCGGTTTCGGACGCTGGAAGCTCGGGAAGATTTTCAGGCATGGGCGAGGGGTTGCCGACAATCAGCGGGTTTGGCACAGTTGAGGTTGGGTGCGGTTGAATTAAGCCCAAGACTTGAATAGATGGCGCGTAGGCGAGAGTATGTTCCTCAATAAAATAGGTTCCCTTTTGATTGGGAAGTGCAGCGAAGGGAACGAGAAAGAGGGATTCTTGGGGGATGATGATGATGCGATCGGTGGGATTTTTAGGCAGAAGATCGGCGATCGGTTGAATTAAGGTTTGGTAGAGTTCGGGTAGGGCCGGATAAAAGAAAGCATCGGGAACGGGATCTGGAGAATCAGGGATTGCGGGAAGATTCAGACCATCGGCGAGGGTGGGGCAGTTCGGGGAAAGGCATCGGGCAACGGTGATGGTGAAGTCTAAAGTGCCTTGCGTTTTGCGTTTTAAGATTAGATCTACTTGTCGCATGGTAATTTTCCCATTGGAATTAACGACCCAAATTAGGAGCTTGCCAGCATTCGCTCGTTGTTTTCCTCGAAATTTAAAATCTTCATCAGGAACGATCGCATATTCAATCAGTGTAGCGTTTTGTTTTTTTGCTGTTTCCCGTATTTTTTCTACAGTGATGGCGGGGAGTTCGTCCATATTTTTTGAGGGATTTTGCCGTTGGGCTAGAAGTTCAGCAAAGGCTCGGGCGCGACCTTGTTCAGCGGCTTCGAGGGCAGCTTCGGGTTTGTTGGCTTCGACTAGGACTTTTTGAAGCAGGCTATAGGTGTTGAGTTGGGTGTCGAGTTTTGAAACTTTGTAGGTGTCGTTTAAGTTGAGGCGAAGGCGATCGAGGAGTTGAATGGATTGATGTAAGACGGCTTCGGCTTCGGTGAGTTGGTTGGTGGCACGCAGGGTATGGCCGAGGTTGTTGAGGGCGGTGGCTTGGAGTTCCGGATCGTCCAGGGATTTGGCGATCGCGAGACTTTTTTTGTGATTGGCGAGCGCGGTAGGATAGTTTTTTTCGTCTTCTTCAAGAAGTCCGAGATCGCTGAGGATTTTGGCTTGCAGGACTTGATTGTTTTGGGTTTGGGCGAACTTCAAGGCATCGTTATAGAAGGGACGCGCTTGGCTGTAGTGATGACGAAAATGATGGATGGATGCGAGGTTGAGGGTAATGTTGGCGATCGTGGCGCGATCGGGTTGAGTTTGGCTAATTTTTAGGGCTGCTTCCAGATTTTGTAGAGCCTCATTGTCTTCTCCGAGCTTTGATTGGAGGCCACCGAGGTTGTTGAGGGCGAGGATTTCGATCGGTGGAGATTGGGTTTCGCGGGCAAGACGGAGGCTTTGGATATAGGCTTGACGGGCACGATCGTAGTTTCCGAGGAGTTCTTGGGTGGTGCCGAGGTTGAGAAGGATTTGTCCGAGGTTGCGGCGATAGGTTTGCTTTTGTTGTGCTTCGTTTGTTTGCTGCATGAGTTGCATCATTTGCTTGGCGGCGGCAAGATGACGATCGGCGGATTGACTATATTGACCAAGATTTTTGTAGGCAATGCCGAGGTTGCTCAGTAATTGAATTTGATAAAGGGGATCGCTTTGGGGTTGTTTCAGAATTTTTTCGAGTTTAGTCGCAGCAGCTTGATAGCGTTGGTCTTGAAGTTCTTGGGTCGCTAAATCTGGGGAGGCGATCGTTGGAATTGAAAATAGCAAGACCATTGCTAGGGCGATCGTGAAGAGTCCGATTGTCCAACGGATTTTTAAATGGGAGATTAAATGAGAAATCATTTGAGTATCTTCAGAATTTCGTCATCACTATTGTCAGGGATGCAAGGATTTTTGGCCGTAGGTTTACGTATTGTTGAATCGGGCGATCGGCTTGCTTCTGTTGGGAGAAGTGCGATTGTTTGCGATTTAGGACAAGCTGTAAGTGTTGATGCAGTGCGGTTTTCGAGGTCGATCGTTGAGACGTTTGAATTTGATTTTGGGTCTGATTTTGGATTTGGATTTGGATTTGGATCTGGTTTTGGATTCGGATTTGGATTCGGATTTGGATTCGGATTTGGATTTGGATTCGGATCTGGTTTTGTAGGCAATAGCCCAAATGTTTGATCTTGTAGACCAATGCTCAGACTTCCATCAATGATGTCCGTACGGACGATCGCTCCGATGGTTCCGCTGGCTCCGTCAGAAATCACGATCGGTGTATAGGTTGCATTTTTGGCAATATCGAAGGGTTGTGCAATAAAATTACTAAAGGACTTATTTGGATCAAAGGGTTTATATGGATCTCCCGATCCTAAGGTTGATTTAGCACCGAGTTCAAACCGAGCATCTCCACCTTGAAGCGTTACTCCTTTAATGGGGTTATTCTCAATCCCACCGCCACCCGCATATCGAATTCTAATATCCCCAATATCAACAGCAATGCTAACGGGAGATAAAACATAGTATTGAGCACTAAAATACCCAGGGATAGCTGCTTTTACTTCGGATGTGAGCTTTCCAGTTTTAGTTGCCAAGAAATCAAACACACTGTTTTCGGCATTTAATAGGGAGTAAGAATACTTATCCTTAATAGTGCCGATCGCTCGAAATGTTCCTCCAGCGAAGATGTCCAATGCCAATTTATTCCCGTTTCCTGATGGTGATGTCAACTCTCCTGCTTTAATGCTATCGACTTCGACATTACCGATCGGTGCTGTAATCGTTGTTGTAACTCCATTGTTATTGGATTGTAATTTTCCAGTTTTGATGTTTCCATTTGTACTAATTAATTCGATCGCCCCTGAAAAAAGTGTCAAATCGCCGACAGTCATATCTTGACGCGTACTAATTTGAAGACCTATTTTCTCGGGCTGTGAACCAGAAGCTTGAATATTGCCTAAATTAACGATCTCGGATGTAATGGTGACGCTTCCCGGAACAACGATCGAATCTTTCGGGTTTAAAGCTTCAATAACTCCGTTGGTTGAGGTCGTCTGCATTGTTAAAGAGCTGATACTGTTACCAAGTTTTAATTTATTGCTATCTAAATCTTCAAATAAAATCCGATCGCCTGCCGTTAAATTTACGGATCCAGAATCAATAGTAGGCTTAATTATTGCGATCGTTTTCCCAACGACTTCAATCTTTCTAGCATTTGGTAAAATTGTACTAACCTTTCCATCAACCACGGCCAAGCCCGATCGATCGGGGAACTGAGTTTGTGATTTTATAAGTGTTATCACTCCATTCTTAATTTCAATCCCCGATGCGCTATCTAAAGGAGATCCCGTTAAGAGTTGTGGCAATGAAGCTGGATTACCGATCGCAGGATTAATCGCATTCAGGGCTTCGATCGGCAAAATATAACTTAATAGACTATTCCCAGGCGTAATTTGAACGGCTTTTCCACCTTCGACAGCGGCGATCGTAATGTATCCACTTGATGTTGAGATCGTTCCAGTATTGATGACCGTTCCGCCCACTAGATTTATAGAATTACCGGATGGAACCGCTAGATTCCCGGTGTTGACGATCGCCCCAGGATTCGCGCTAGTAAACGCAAACTGATTTGGTGTATTGGTCAGATTAGCGAAATTATTATTGCCCGCAGCATTGAACCAATTGTTATTACCAAAACCGATCGCGTTCGCCGTCGTTGCTGTAAATGAACCCGGCACATTCAAGCTTGCACCATTCCCAAACAAGATCCCCGATGGATTCATCAGAAATAGATTGACACCGCTAGAGCCTTGAATAATTCCCTGGATTTGCGATGGGGTGCCACCTGTAACCCGGCTGAGAATATTTTGAATATTGGCATTATTCGGAATAAAATTGGCAGTCTTGCCTGCATCGACATTGAAGTTGGTGAAACTATGAAACTGATTGATGCCGGAGACTTGATTTCCCGTAATGTCCGATCGATTCCCAACGACATTAATAGTTGTCCCACCATCTGCGGCGGTGATCGATTGGGCGATCGCAGAATTTATAGTGAATGACCAAATCAATGCAAATGTCGGAAAAATAAAAAATCGCATATTAATCACACAAAATAAAAACTTCATGAGGCCCGATCGAAATGTAGAGAAAGGCGATTGGCATACTCACTTATATCTTCATTTTTATAGATATGCACTCAAAAACCTCATAGCTTAAAAGTAATTGACTAACTTAAGTTTAAGTTTCGATAATATCTACAGTATTTTTGGTGATTTCGGTTTGCTGCGATCGGCCACAATAAATGACTAATGCGGAAAACAACACTGTACCAAACAAATATTTAAACGGAGCCGGAAGCCAAAGTTGCGGTGAAATAAACGCTTCAATAATCCCCGCAAAAATCAGCAACACTACCACCCCAAACATCAACTTTGCAGCCTGAAGTCCATGCAACTTAAACGCATCCGCCCGTCGATAATCTCCTGGAAATAGCAGCGCTTTTGCAATCAACAATCCTGCCCCCCCGGAAATAAAAATAGCCGGAAGCTCCAACGATCCATGGGGAAACACAAACGCCCAAAAGGGATAAGCTAACTCGCCCTGCGCGACCAAAACCCCGATCGCCCCCAATAAAATCCCGTTAAATACCAAAATATAACTCGTAAATAATCCTGCTGTAATGCCCCCCGCCGCCGCTCGAAACGTGACGCTGAGATTGTTGATCATGATGGTACTAGAGGCCATAGGTTCGTCGCCTAAAATATGTCCCATCCAGAGTTGTTTTTGCTTTAGCACCAAATTAATCATGCTCTCCGGGACCACCAGCGCCATAAAAGCGGGATCGCGCCATCCATACCACCACGCCACGATCGCCCCCAGCAGTACCATGGCAGTGGCCAGCCCAATATAAATAGCCGTCTCCTGCACCACCTGCGGAAATCCCCACAGCACAAAATCCCGCGCCGCCTGCCAATCCTGACGACGGGAGCCTTGGTAAACTTGACTGTAAGCGCGACTGGTCAGGGTTTGTAAATTGTGGGTGAGAGTTTGACCGAGTTGATGGGTGCGGGCACGGGCAAGATCTGCTGATACGGTGCGATACAGGCTAGACAACGATCGTATTTCCGTTGCACTAAGGGACTTAAATCCTTGCTTATCGATTTTTTGCAGGAGTGCCTCTAGTTCTTTCCAGAGAGGTTCTTTTCGATTAATCCAGCGCTGGAGATTCATAGGACGATCGGGGGTATCGTTAGAAGACTATGTATTATTTCCACCAGTTTAATTCGGTATGAGAAATCCAAGCAATCCAGCCGCCAATCCAGTCACAAGTCTCAGTCAATATACTCGGCTCAAGCAACCGCTCTCCATTGGCGATGTGGTGAGTGTGGCCCTTGCTATTACCCGACAGCGCTGGCCATTATTTTGTGGGATTTCGCTACGGGCGGTGGCTTGGCTGACGATTCCAGCTTTAGGCGGTGTTTTGGCTGCGGTGGTAGTGTCCGCTACACGCCGATCGCCGGGATTAGCGGTTTTAGCTGGTGTGGTGTGGCTGGTGGTATCGCTTTATTGCTTTGGAAAATATTTATCAAATGCAGGCTTAATCTCTCGCCTTGTATTTAATGACCTGACCCAAACTGAAGAAACGGTTAAAGATGCCGCAAGGGTAACCCGATCGTTAACCTGGTCCTATTTGGGGGCAAGTTTAATTTATCTACTGATTGCGATAGTGGTGACGTTTGCCTTGGGCTTTGTATTTACTCTTGCCTTTTCTCTACTAACGATCCTGCTGGGATTCATTTTGGGAGCGCTCGGTGGAAGGGCCACATTAAATTCGACTTCACCAATGATGGGATTTTTTGTAGTACTCATAATTATTATGTTGCTAGTACTGATCTTGGGTTATTTCACTGCCTTGGTTTGGGTTCTGTCGCGATTTTTCTTTTCAGATGTGCCGCTGTCGGTAGAGAGGAAGCTTGGCAGCTTTGGGACAATAGGACGAAGTTGGGCACTGGCAGATAAATCAGGCTTTCGGCTCATGACCATCACAACGGTGGGTCTTTTGATTACGCTGCCGATTAATGCCCTTGGTCAGCTTGTTACCTTAATTCCCTTTGCGTTGGACCGATCGGGTGGGGCATCGGCAGGATTAGCCACTGCCTTGTCAAGTCTGCTCAATTTGGTCGTTACGCTAGGCATCACGCTGCTGACGATGGGCTTTTGGCAGTCGGTAAAGGCAGTGCTGTATTTTGATTTGCTTAATTCAAAGGAAGGATTGGGGTTGGATTTAAAGAATTAAGAAGTTTGAGATCAGATTTTGATTATTTTTGAGGGCAATTATGGGACGGGTTGAAGATGGGACAGCGAGGAAGATTTCGGGGACGAAGACGCTAAAGTTTTTTGGAGAGATTCGATTGCGAACGCCGGAAAGTGTGGAGTTGGAGTTTCCGTTAGCGGGCATTGGGAGTCGAGCTTATGCGCTTTTAGTGGACTATACGTTGATTACGATCGCGATGCTTGTGGTCCTCTTGATCGGATTATTGTTGTCATATCAAACCTTGGCCTATGCAGTTCAAGCTCGGTCTGATTTAAGGCCGTCTTCCATTGGCTGGATTGTGGCGTTTGTGCTGCTGGGGTTGTTTGCAATTTTTGTCGGTTATTTTGTCTTTTTTGAAACCCTCTGGCAAGGTCAAACCCCCGGAA
This sequence comes from Synechococcales cyanobacterium, assembly GCA_043739065.1. Lineage (GTDB taxonomy): Bacteria > Cyanobacteriota > Cyanobacteriia > Leptolyngbyales > Leptolyngbyaceae > JAAFJU01. Next base: position 7,714 of record JAYUEU010000034.1, read on the forward strand.
AACGCATGGCCCAAATTCGGGTAATCCGGGAAGACGGTCGCCCGATCGGATTGCCCCAAGCTACACTCCGGGCACTTTTACGAGTGTTTGATGACATTTTAGTTGGGCTAGTTGGCTTTCTTTTCATTGTCCAGGGCCGTCAGGAGAAACGGCTGGGCGATTGGGTGGCGGGGACGGTAGTGATTCAGGAATTACGAGTCAAAAAGGACAAGGACATAATTGCCATTCGCGATGAAATTCGAGCCAATCAAGTGGCCGATGCGATGCTAGAAACAGCGAGTTTCAACCTAGTGACACCTGACGATTTTGCGGTTGTTCGGGAATATTTAACCCGTCGCAGTCGATTTTCAGTTAAAGCCTTGGAAACGGTGAGTCTTCGATTAGCACAACAATTGAAGGCACGACTAGATTTAGAGGCGCTGCCTTTTAATATGACTCCAGATTTATTTTTAGAGGGGGTCTATTTGGCTTATTTACGTCAGGGAGTAAGGTGAATAGCTTGATATCTTGCCAATTTGCTGCTGATAGTCCGATCGGATAAGTTTCCTGTGTTCTTTAAGATTAGATGAAACCTGTCTTGTCTCTTGCGGATTCAGAAACGTATTGCTGTAGGAATTAGTAACGTCAAGACAATTAACGTTTTAATTTTTGTGTCTCTCACAATCTAATTTTAAATTTATTCCTGGAGATTTTTATTATGACAAGTCCTATGAGTACTCACGAATCTGAATCAACGCCCCCCAACTCAGAAAAAATGTTGGATTGCATTATTGTCGGTTCGGGTCCAGCCGGAGGATCGGCGGCCTACCATTTGGCAAAGCTTGGGCGATCGGTGTTGGTCATCGATCGTGAGACGTTGCCCCGGTATAAAGTCTGTAGCGGTGGGGTTTCTCCGGCGGTCGGCGCATGGTTTGATTTCGACTTTTCTCCAGTAATCTCTAAGACTGTGAAGCAGATTCGTTACACGTGGAAAGTAGGCGATCCCGTTGATGCAACGTTGAATACCACGGAGCCGATGTGGATGGTAAACCGATCGGAGTTTGACTACTACATCATTCAGCAAGCCCAGGCATTAGGCGCACAGCTTCAAACTGGGACCACTGTTGCAGGCATTGAGTTTAGCGGCAATTTTTGGACCGTCAATACCGATCGGGGCATGTTTCAAGCGAAATACCTAATTGGAGCGGATGGCGCAAAGGGCTTGATGGCGAAGTGGCTCGGGTTTGGCGATCGTAGCGTTCGTATGGGGATGGTGATGGAAGTTCCCAGTCAGGATATTGCTCCTAGCGCTCAGTTTGACTTTGGCATTATCAAAAATGGCTTCATCTGGAGTTTACCTAAGGCGAACGGCTATTCCATTGGCACGGGCACGTTCCGAGGTAAGGATAATGAGGATCTCAAAGATGCACTCTTGCAATATGCAAAGCTCAAAGCCTTGGACACTAGTCAAGCGACCTTTCACAGTCATCCCATGTGTCTTTGGACTGAAGATCAGCAGTTGCATACGCGCAATGCCCTATTGGCTGGGGAAGCGGCGGGTTTGAGTGATCCTTTCACAGCAGAGGGAATTCGTCCGGCGTTGTTTAGTGGGATGAAGGCAGCGGTTGCGATCGACAGCGCATTATCCGGAAACAGTGCAGCACTGGCGGATTATACCCAAGTGATCCAAGCTGAGTGGGGCCAAGATATGGTGTGGGCGCAGAAGTTGGCAAATATTTTCTACCGTGTGCCGGGAATTGGTTATAAGGTAGGCGTTAAGCGTCAATCTGCTACCGATCGGCTCTGCAAAATAATGTGCGGCGAGCTTAAATATGCCGATGTTGCAACCCGTGCGCTGAAAAAACTGAGCGGTGGTTTGATTCCAGGGCTTGGCTAGCGACAACATTCCACGGCCAAATCTTATGGGCAATAACTTTAGACTCAGTCGCCCGATCGTTATTACTAGCGATCGGGTATTTTTGAGTACAAATCTATCTTTAGTACAAATCCATTTCTTATTTCAAATCTAACAGCCCAGACTCTTTAAGTTTTGGGTTGAATCGAATTTCAGTTTCTAATCCTCGCGCCTTCAACACATCAAGAATAATAGCTTCCACGCGCCGACAAGCTTTTTTCAAAATCATAGACTTCTCTAGATCATCGATCGCATTTGCTACCTTTGTTTGTTCTTCATCCGTCAATTGAGTTTTGACATCGATTGATTGAGTCCAAACTGATTCCTTGTGAATTGTGGCGAGATCGGGTTCATTGGCCGCTTCGATCCAAGATTGACAGATTTCATCAAGAGCGGTGCGACTGGGCCGATCGATCGTTTGAACTTTTACAGCCACACACTTTTCAGGTTGCCGAATTAAATGTTGCTTCAAACTTAGAAACACATCTCTCGAATACCCAATGTATTGTACTAAATCTGCCCCATCAAAAATTGCATAAACACCTACTTTTCCCTGAAATTCTTCTGGGAGCTGACCGGAGGCGTTGATATAAGCGATCGGGGTCACGTCCTGAAGGTTGGGGAAAGTCATGTTAGTCATGGCGTAAGCGTGGGGATTATGGATCGATCGGAGATTGCTTGAAGATTGCTAAGGAGGATGTTTTAAAAGTTCTTTCATCCGTATTAGAACCCGATTCCCTGAATCCTCCTTATTGAGAAGCACTAAAAGTTAAATTCTAGTTCTCCCTTATTAAGGATAAGGAGGCTAGGGGGATCGGGTCTTGATGATCTACACCTTCATGATGTCCTTCTCTTTCTCACCAAAAATCCGATCGATTTCAGCGACATATTTATCGGTCATCTTTTGGATCTTGTCCTGCTGATCCCGAGACTCATCCTCGGAAATCTCACTAGCTTTCTCAAGCTTGCGAACACTATCTACGCCATCACGACGAATATTGCGCAGAGCAACTTTGCCTTCTTCGGTATATTTAGAAGCCATCTTAACGAACTCTTTCCGGCGCTCCGTTGTCAACGGCGGAATATTGAGCCGAATAGCAATTCCGTCGTTGTTTGGTGTTAAACCAATGTCAGATAGAGAAATCGCCTTCTCAATCGTGTTCAATGTCCCACGATCGTAGGGCTGAATTTGCAACGTCGTCCCATCCGGTGTGGTGATATTCGCCATTTGCTTAATAGGCGTAGGAGACCCGTAATAATCCACCATAATTTTATCGAGCAATGAAGCACTGGCCCGCCCAGTACGAATGGTGTTAAACGTACGGACAGTGGATTCCACCGCCTTCTTCATCGAACTTTCTACATCAGCTAATTTCACAAGAACCTCCAACGATCGTTCCA
>JAYUEU010000035.1:0-5144 GCA_043739065.1 Synechococcales cyanobacterium
AGTAAACAGGACCTTCGCTATGGACGGCACCGTCTGCCAGCTTTTTGAGAGCAGTATCAGGTCGAATCAGTGCGCGCATTCGATCGTCATAAATCTCAAGTGTTTGTGAGTATATTTCAATTGGTTTGACCATCAAAACCTCAGCAATTTGGGCTAGTTTTTTGATTCTGGTATTAACAAGATAAAGTGACCCGTCGGATCTCTTATCAGATCTGTTCGATCGTCACCTGTGACCATTAATTCAATTTGCATATAAGTAATATCATAGCGTTCTAGATCAATTGGAATCGGGCGACCGTGGGCAGGTTCATGGTAATCGAGTAGTTCAATTCCTAACCCTCCCTGAATCGGTCTTAATGCCGTAATTTGAACTTTTGCATCCGGTAAGCCATCCATACGCGCCTGAGTTTCGCCTGAATTGAAACTGCCTCCATCAACATTCATTCCAAGCGAGTCACGATAGAAGTTTAAGCTTTGTTCTGTATTAGTTATCGCGATCGCAGTATGGTCGATTCCCAAAAATAATCGATCGTTTTCTTGGTGCCACTTTTGCTGTCCCTTATCGGGTGGAAAGCAAATAATTTCTAGCGGATGACGATCGGGATCTCTAAATTTGAATGCTTGAATACCCGCAGCATCTTGATTTTCTAGAGGTATAGTTTGGGGACTCGTTGAAATCGGTTCGATCACAAATAATTCCAAATGAGCATAGGCACGATTCATATCACTGACAACGATCGCCAAATGTTGAAACCAAAGATCGTTACTTTGAGAATCTTTAGGAATCGGCTGACCTTTTTGATCTAAGTATTGCATCAATCGGATTTGTTCGTCCCCAAGCTTGAGAGTTGCAATCCGAATTCTAGAACAGCTAATTTCTGCCGAAGAACTGATATTTTCTTCAGTCGTAATATCAGAAATTACTTCAAAGTAGAGTGCTTTTGTATAAAATTCAAGCGATCGATCTAGATCTGTTATGGTTAAACCGATCGCTTGAATTTTTTGAGCTTGAATAGCCGAACGATTGGATATATCCATAACTATTGATTTAAACAGAAGTGAATGTTATTTGAACAAAAGTGCATCAAGCGAAAATGCCCCAGGACCTAAAACGGCGATCGTAATTAGGATTAGGCAAAACATAAAGGCTTTTTCCCAACTCGGCGGTTCACCCTTACCCGTTGGTCCCTCATACTGTCCGTTGGGAATCAAATAAGGATCGCGGGCAACAAAGGGCGTTCCATGAGAAATTTCCAGAACAGCCGCAAATGCCATCGATCCAAAAATCGCTACACTAGCCAGCGGTGTAAGTAGCCCTAAAACTAAGCAAACTCCACCTGCTAGCATCGATAAGGCAGAGAGAAAACAAAGGAAAACAGGCATTTTGATTAAATTTGCCCATTTTTGGAGATGAGTCATTTTGGGATAACCATGAAGCATGAATAAGACCCCAGTACCGACCCGTAGCAGCAAAAGGACTATGCCCGTCACGCCTGCTGGGAAACTAATATAGAGTCTGTCCAGCAGATTTACCTCCGGTAGATTAGAGGTGCTGCTATTTATAAGCATTAAAGCGATCGCAAATTTATCAACCATGATTCGCCAATGAGAACTATTTAACTATTTTATTCAGCTATTCAATGAAGATACAAAGTGGAGCGGTAATGAACAGAAGGCTATTTAAAGACCGAGTTTTAGGCAATCAATATAGAGCGATAGAGCGCTAATCCGATCGCCTAGACTTTCGGTATAAATCTTAGATATATAGAATTAACAGTGTAATGGAATTGAGTGAAAGAGAAATCGACCGATCGTATGATTTCCGATGATTTCCAACTTACCCCATTTGGTAGAGGTTAATTCGTAATCTACTCTCCACAATGAAAAAGCCGTACACCCATATTCTATGAGCTATTCTCCCTACTTACTCAAAGGACAAGTAGCCCTGGTAACGGGGGCAAGTTCTGGCATCGGTGAAGCCGCCGCACGTTATCTAGCCAAGGCAGGCGCATCCGTTGTAGTCAATTACCATTCAGAACAAGAAGAAGCAGAAAAGATTGTTCGCGAAATCATTTCTGAAGCTGGTGAATCTAATGCTGAAGGCGTTCCGAAGGCAATTGCCATTGGTGCCAACGTTGCTAAAGAAGATGAAGTTAAAGCGATGTTTGCCCAAACGATCGACACCTTTGGCACGATCGATATTTTGGTGAATAATGCTGGACTTCAAAAAGACGCTGCTTTAGTCGATATGACCTTAGAAGATTGGAATCTGGTCATAGGTGTGAACTTAACCGGACAATTTCTCTGCGCTCGTGAAGCAGTTAAAGAATTTTTGCGACGGGGCGTGAAACCTGATATTTCCTGTGCCGCTGGCAAAATTATCTGTATGAGTTCAGTGCATCAGGTCATCCCTTGGGCAGGACATGCCAACTATGCTACTAGCAAGGGCGGAATTGATATGTTGATGAAAAGCATGGCGCAGGAACTCGCACCCCAGAAAATTCGGATTAATAGCATTGCACCAGGCGCGATCGAAACTCAAATTAATACTAGTAGTTGGAATACACCAGAAATGAAAGAGAAATTACTAAAATTAATTCCTGCTGGTCGAGTTGGTATGCCAGAAGATATTGGAAAAGCATTGGTGTGGCTAGCTTCTGACGACTCTGATTATGTCAATGGCACGACATTATTTGTCGATGGTGGCATGACTCTATATCCAGGATTTTCAAAAGGTGGTTAGACGATGCCAACACAAGTGTCAGTTAATTCAGGTCAGATTACAATTAATGATGGATCTACATTTTTAGTTACTGATTCGCACGGTTTAATCAATGAAACATTAGCCCAGGGCTTTTTTGTTGCAGATAGCCGATTGCTTTCTTATTATGAAATATCAATTAATCGCGATCGATTAAGCCTCCTTGCCTCCAGCCCCATTAATTATCACAGTGCCCTCTATCAGTTCACGAATTTAGAATTGGAGACTGTGAATGGAATCGTCCCCAGCGGTCGGTTAATGATCGGGATTCGCCGAGATATCGTCGGAGGAATGCACGAAGACATCGACATCAAAAATCATCATTCCGAACGAGTCGAATTTCAATTAATGTTGGCACTCCGCTCCGATTTTGCCGATATTTTTGAAGTGAAGTCCCAAAAAATTCTTCCCAGAGGAGAAACAAGAACTACTTGGCAAGATGGGAAACTCACCACGGATTACCATAACGGTTCTTTTCATCGCGGTTTGATTACCCAGCCAGAATGCTCTAGTTCTGAACCATTCTATGCCAATGGTCGGCTGTTATTTAATGTCGCGATCGATCCTGGGCAGACTTGGCATACCTGTATTAACTTTGCTGCGATCGTCGATGGAGAGATGCTCTATCCCCAAAATACCTGCACAGTAGAGCATAATACCGAAGCCAAACAGCTTAGTGAAAATTTTCTAGCGCGATCGACCCAATTGCGATCGTCCAATCCAGAAATTGCGGCTCATTATCGTCAAGCCTTGGTGGACATGGCTGCACTGCGGATTAAAGTCGAAGACAATGGGAATGAGTTCTGGATGCCTGCGGCGGGCATTCCCTGGTTTGTCGCAGTGTTTGGTCGTGATGCTGTAGTCGTCAGTCGGCAAACAATGGCGGTCCATTTTGAGTTTGCCTATGGGACATTGTTACGACTCGCGCAACTTCAAGCCACTGAAGTAGATGATTGGCGAGATGCTCAACCCGGTAAGATGCCCCATGAATTGCGGCGGGGCGAACTGACGCAGCTCAAGAAATTACCTTACACGCCTTACTACGGAACGATCGACACGACTATTCTCTGGATTGTCACCCTAGCAGAAGTCTATCACTGGAGTCATAACGAAAATCTACTGGAGGAATGTCGCGCTCCTTTGGCACAAGCTCTAGCTTGGATCGATCTGTATGGCGACTTCGATGGAGATGGATTTGTAGAGTATCAAACCCGCTCCTCAATGGGATTACAAAATCAAGGATGGAAGGATTCCGGCGACGCGATCGTCTATGCCGATGGTACTCAAGTTAAAGCGCCGATCGCACTGTGTGAAGTCCAAGGCTATGTATACAATTCCTGGAAAGAGGCGGCCAGAATGTATGAGATTTTGGGAGAACCAGAGCAGGCGAAAACACTACAGCAAAAAGCAGATGATTTATATAAACGATTTAACGATCGCTTCTGGATGGAAGATGAAGGATATTATTGCCTCGGTTTAGATAGTCAAAAGCAGCAAATTCGCGCGATTGCGTCTAATCCAGGACATTTGCTATGGTCGGGAATTGTGCCCCGCGATCGAGTCGATCGGGTCGTTAAACGGCTCTTCCAGCCCGACTTGTGGTGCGGTTGGGGAATTCGGACGCTTTCTAGTCAAAACCCCGCCTATAATCCAATTAGCTATCAATTGGGGAGTGTCTGGCCCCATGACAACGCCGCGATCGCGATGGGATTAAAACGGTATGGTTATCACCAGGAAGCCAACCAGATTGCCGAAGGGATTTTTGGGGCGGCCAACTACTTTGAAGCTGGACGAATGCCTGAATTATTTGGGGGAATCGAACGTCAGCCCGGAAGCTTCCCAGTTCCTTATCCCGATGCGAATGTGCCGCAAGCATGGGCGGCCGGATCGATCTTTTTACTAATTCGCTCCATGTTGGGCCTAGAAGCTAATGCCGTAGATCGATCGCTCACCGTTCAACCTGTATTACCGGACTGGTTGTCCGATCTGGAATTAGTCAATTTAAACATTGGTACCGCCACAGTCACCCTCCGGTTTTGGCGTGAGGACGAACAGACTAAGTGGAAGGTCATGCACTTAGATGGCGAATTGACCGTATATGAAAAAGATTAATCAGACTATAGGAAGATTGCATGGCAACCCAAACCGATCGCTACGACATGATTATCATTGGCACGGGGGCGGGCGGCGGTACGATCGCCCATCAACTCGCACCGACAGGTAAAAAGATTCTGGTCTTAGAACGGGGTGATTTTTTGCCACGAGAAAAGTCGAATTGGAGCGCCCTAGACGTTTATCAAAAAGAACGCTACCACACTAACGAACAGTGGATTGGCAGTGATGGACAACCATTTCGCCCCCAAACGGGTTATTGGGTGGGTGG
>JAYUEU010000036.1:0-12638 GCA_043739065.1 Synechococcales cyanobacterium
TAACCGCGCTTTTGCCACGCGGAATTTCTGGCGGCAATTGCTGCAAAGCCAACATAAATAAATGAGTGCGTTCCTCAGACGTTAATCGAAGAGCCTGAGCGAGACTTTCTAATACTGCGGTAGATACTCGGATGTCCCGCCCTTGCTCCAAGAAGGTGTACCAAGTTGTACTCACATTTACCAGTTGAGCTACCTCTTCCCGCCTTAAGCCAGTGGTGCGACGGCGTGTTCCACTTGGTAAGCCTACATCCGCAGGGTTCAGGCGATCGCGACGTGTTTTTAGAAAATCAGCGAGTTCTCTGAGGTGTGGTTTATTCATTACCATCGCTTAAACTTTGCTCTCAGCCTAGCAGTTTTGGTACTAGTATAAGTTCAATCTGGTTATAGTTTGAGCTACCTGCTAATTTAAAATCTAGATTTTGTATTCAAACTCTTACGTAGAATCAGGTAGTCAATAATGAAAGTTTTTCTAACAGGCGCAACAGGTTACATAGGTTCATTGGTAGGTGAACAGTTGCAAGCCGCAGGACATACGGTGGTGGGTTTAGCAAGAACAGAAGCATCAACAAATAAACTAAGGGAGCGTGGCATTGAGCCATTACTTGGTGATTTACGAGACATTGAAACCTTAGCTCAGGCAGCTCAGGCCGCAGATGGGGTGATTCACACTGCCTTTATTCACGACTTTAGTGATATTGATGGAGCAGTCAAAGTGGAACAAAAGGTGATTGCCACGTTTATCAATGCCTTAGCTGGCTCTGGAAAACCATTTGTTGCTACCTCTGGAACAGGATTGCTAGGAGATACTGGCGATCGCATAATTGATGACAGTGAAATGATTATTCCTAAAGATGCGCTAGCCTCTAGGGCAACGGCTGAACAGGCGATTCTGACAGCAGCACAGCAAAATATTCGCAGCATTGCTTTACGTCTTCCTATTTTTGTCTATGGTTATGGTCGTAGTCAGTTCCTTCCTATTCTGATTCAGGATGCACAGCAAGCAGGGGTAGCAAGGTTTATTGAACCAGGGAATTACCAATACTCAGTTATTCATGTCGATGATGTTGCCAAAATGTATGTACTTGCTTTAGAGAAAGGTCAGGCTGGCGCTGTGTATCATGCCGTTTCTGAATCAGGCATTAGCATCAAAGCGATCGCCGAAGCAATCGGTCGTTTACTCGGCTGTGCCGTTAAAGGAATGCCGAAGGAAGAAGCCATTCAGTCATGGGGCTTGGCTTTAACAACATTTTTCTCTATTAATAATCAGGTTTCCTGCACAAGAGCTGAGGCGGATTTAGGTTGGCGACCAGCACTCGAAACCACAATGCTAGAGGATATTGAATTTGGTTCATATCGCGCCCAATTGCAAAACTAGAATCTCAAAAATTGGATGGTCGTCTAATCTAGTGTGATGGCATTCTAAAATCCTGTAGCCTCGATTTGGAAGATACCCATTTGAAGGACTCGGAGCGATTGAGTTAGTTAGTTGCTTTATTCATGCTGGAGATATGCTGGGCCATTCGGACAGGGGAATAGCCCAGCACAACCGAAAGCAATTCCTATTAAAAAACATGGCCGCAAGGCTAAGAGTATTTTCTGGGTCGGATGTGATTATATTAAAGATGCTGTACTCAATATGGCACAAGCCACAGCAGTTATTGAAAGCTATCTACTTTTTTGCTGTACGCGGAAACAGTTCTACTACTTAATCCCCGAGTTAAATATTGATTCAAAGGCATCTAAATAGGGTTGATTTTTTTTGGCCTCGTTCGATGTAATAAGGAGAAAAAAGTGATTCATAATCTTTTTTAACTAAATCCATTGCAGCTAATGTGCGTAGATGACCATAAACAATGAATTGGGCTGTTGCAGATTGATGGTATTCTCTTTCTTTATCCTGCAATATTATTTTTAAAAGCATCCTTATGGAGAGATCCCCAGCATTGATAAAATATTTTTCTATCTGATTAAATTGAATCAAACCTTCACTTGGAAAATACAATTCTATATTTTTCATAAAACTCATTACCAAATTCATGCACTCACGAGTTTTATCGACTGACAAACATTCTTTATTACCCCGTCGAAATGCCCATTGGGTTACACCATTTGTCACCTCTAAAACCCGTAGTTTCGCAAATTTATCAAGGGATTCATAGGGAATTTTGGGAAATTCATTGATATACAATTCAATAGCCGTTTAAAAATGCTGAAAATCTGCTTCAAAAACTCTTTTAGTTCTCGAATGCCAAAAATCCTGATGGATTACAAAGAACGCTTACGTTACAGAGATTAGTTCACAACTGGCACACTTCCCCATGCCGTGATTAGGACCGACGTGGGGAAGTGTGCCAAGAGTTACGCTAGGTCAAAACGGTCAGCGTTCATCACCTTTATCCATGCGGCGACGAAGTCTTGCACGAACTTCTCCTTGTTGTCATCCTGGGCATAGACCTCGGCGTAGGCTCGCAAGATGGAGTTTGCTCCGAAAACGAGATCAACGCGTGTCGCTGTCCACTTGACTTGATTCGTCTTGCGATCGCAGATTTCATAGAGGTTGTTACCGGCTGGCTTCCACATGTAGTTCATGTTCGTCAGATTCACGAAGAAATCGTTGGTTAATACGCCTTCGCGATCAGTGAACATACCGTGCTTGGTGTCGCTATAGTTCGTACCTAGCACGCGCATACCGCCAATCAGTACCACCATCTCAGGAGCAGTCAACCCCATTAGTTGTGTGCGGTCGAGCATCAGTTCTTCAGCACTAACGGTGTATTCCTTCTTGAGCCAGTTACGGTAGCCGTCATGGATAGGTTCCAATGGTTCAAACGATTCGGTATCGGTCATCTCAACCCTTGCGTCACCACGACCAGGGAAAAAGGGAACGGTAATATCAAAGCCAGCCGCCCTGATAGCCTGTTCGATACCAACGTTACCTGCAAGCACAATAATATCCGCGACGCTGGCATTGGTATCTGCCGCAATGCTTTCTAGCACCGCCAGTACTTTAGCCAGACGCACAGGCTCGTTGCCTTCCCAATCTTTCTGCGGCGCTAAGCGGATACGCGCACCGTTCGCCCCTCCACGATTGTCCGAACCACGAAAGGTTCTGGCGCTGTCCCAGGCTGTACATACCATTTCGCTGATGCTGAGACCACTGGCGGTAATTCTGTCCTTGACCGACTGGACATCGTAGTTGGTATTTCCGAAGGGAATCGGGTCTTGCCAGATTAGGTCTTCCTGCGGCACATCGGGTCCGATGTAACGGGTCTTGGGTCCCATATCGCGGTGGGTTAGCTTGAACCAAGCTCGCCCAAAAACTTCTGAGAAGTAGTCGGGATCGTGGTAGAAGCGCTCAGAGATCTTCCGATATTCGGGATCCATTTTCATCGCCATGTCGGCATCCGTCATGATCGGGTTAAGGCGGATCGTAGGGTCTTCGACATCGACAGGCTTATCTTCTTCCTTGATATTGATGGGTTCCCACTGCCACGCACCAGATGGACTTTTCTTCAGTTCCCAGTCGTGATTGAGCAACATCTGAAAATAGCCGTTGTCCCATTGGGTTGGATGGGTCGTCCATGCGCCTTCGATTCCGCTGGTCCTGGTGTTGCGACCAATGCCCCGATCGGTCTTGTTGATCCACCCCAAGCCTTGGTCTTCGATATCTGCGGCTTCGGGTTCCGCGCCGAGCAACGCTGCATCGCCATTGCCATGGCATTTGCCCACTGTGTGACCACCAGCGGTAAGAGCCACGGTCTCCTCGTCATTCATAGCCATACGGTCAAAGGTTACGCGTATATCTTGAGCGGTCTTAAGTGGGTCGGGGTTGCCGTCCACGCCTTCGGGGTTGACGTAAATCAGTCCCATCATCACGGCTGCTAGGGGTTTCTCTAGATCCCGATCGCCAGAGTAGCGACTGTTGGGATTGTTGCTAGGGGCAAGCCATTCCTTTTCTGGTCCCCAATAGATATCTTTTTCTGGATGCCAGATATCTTCACGTCCAAAGGCGAAACCGAAGGTCTTTAGACCCATCGATTCATAGGCGATTGTGCCTGCGTAGGCAAGCAAATCTGCCCAACTGAGCTTGTTGCCATATTTCTGCTTGATGGGCCAGAGCAGGCGGCGGGCTTTGTCTAGGTTTGTGTTGTCTGGCCAAGAATTGATTGGCGCAAACCGCTGATTACCCGTGCCTGCACCACCGCGACCATCTGCGATCCGATAAGTACCTGCTGCATGCCAAGACAGACGGATCATCAGACCACCATAATGTCCCCAGTCCGCTGGCCACCAGTCTTGGCTGTCCGTCATCATTGCGTGCAGGTCTTGTTTGAGGGCAGCTACGTCGAGCTTTTTGACCTCTTCTCGGTAGTTGAATCTTGCTCCCATAGGGTTTGGCTTAGTATCATGCTGATGCAGAATGTCGAGGTTAAGTGACTTGGGCCACCATTCCATTTTCGGCATGCCGCTCTCGGTAACACCACCGTGCATTACTGGACATTTTCCTCTAGTGTTTGTTGTATTTTCATCCATTTTTAGTTTTGCCTCGTTATCTTAATAATGTTAATCCTCTAGGATCGCACACGAATAAAAAAACTGATTACCCAGGGCAAATACTTCACACTGTAGCTAGTTTTCTGGGGACACATAACGATCGAGTTTAACCGCCTTGAGGGACTAGCCGCTACGCAAACCACGTTTGTCAAAGCGGCTCAACGAAGTAACTATTTTTTGCGATCGGTTCAGACGAGGTTGTTCTACATGAACTGGTTAAGGACTTAGTGTTCTCAACAGGTAGCATTCATATTCAGTTCAGTGCAACTATATTCAAGTTCAGTGGAACTATATTCAATAGATTCGTCGTTACATTTTGTTTCACGACAAACGTCACCAAAGGCCAAACGCCCTGAATATTTTCCACCCTTCTCACCCGTAGAAGTCCGATCGATCATCACCCAAAACCCGATCGCCTAAATCTGATAAGCATCATAACAAAGGGGCAAATTGAGAATGATTACAAACGGCTCCCTATCGCTCCACCCCACGCGGATCCAACACATCTCGCAGCCCATCACCCAAAAGATTAAACGCTAAAACCGTCAACGCCATCAATATCGCCGGAGCTGCGACTAACCAAGGCTGTAACACCAAAATTGATGCATTCGTCGCTAACGACAACATATTGCCCCAAGACGGATCAGGCTGCTGAATCCCTAACCCAATCAAACTCAAAATCGCCTCCGCCACAATAAAGCTCGGAATCGTCAACGTCGCCGAAATAATCACATAAGTCGCCGTCTGAGGTAAAACGTGTCGCAAAATAATATACAGAGGCTTCCCGCCCATCACCCGTGCCGCCTGAATAAACTCCCGCTCCTTAATTGACAGAACCTGACCCCGAATCACTCGTGCCAAGCCCGCCCAACGCACCGACGAAATAATCATGGTCACTAAGAAAAATCGTTGAGAGCTATCCAAATTTTGAGGTAACACCGCCGACAGCGCAATTAACAGATAAATATCGGGCACCGTCATCAACACCTCAACAAAACGCATCAATATCGCATCGACCCATCCCCCAAAATATCCCGCAATTCCGCCCGCCAAAAGACCTAAGGGAAACGAGATGCCAATACCCAAAAGCCCAATCAACAAACTCACCCGACTTCCATAAATCAAACGACTCAACTGATCCCGCGCCTGCTCATCCGTCCCCAGCAAATTAAGCCGTCCTTCACCGATCGTCCCAAACAAATGCCATCGGCTTGGAATCACACCCAAAAATTTATAACTCGCCCCTTCCACAAACAATCGAATCGGGGAAGGAGAACCGGTATATATTCTCACCGATCGCAGCCCCGTCTTAATATCGATTGCCCCCTGCGTCGTAGGGTAAACATAGGGAGCAACCCAATTACCAGCCGGACTTTTCCAGTGAATGGACGTTGGCGGAAGCAATGCACCATCAGGCTGAGAATCGTAGGGATCATAGGGGGCCGCAAACTCAGCAAAAAGAGCGATCGCATACAACGTCGCCAAAATCATTCCCCCCCATCGCGCCAGACCATTTTCCTTCAGTCGTTCCCACCAACCCATGACCGCACCCAATTGACGACTGAGACTGTGCGCATTCGCCCAACAATCTTGCCTACTATCCTACAGGCCAAGGCCGCTAAACCTCCACATGTAATTGCCAAAGCTCCTCATAATCTGCATGTTCCACCACAAAAACATTGGAATAGAGATTCGCAATAATTTGCTTCCCATCCTGAGTCACAGACAAATAGCGCAGACCATCCTGAATAAACGGATAAACCCCTTGCCAGTAAAACTTAGGATAATTAAGGCGTAGATCTCCTGGGTTGTTATAGCCTAACAACTTGTTAACCCCCGTCTCCTCAAACTCATAAAAAAGCGCGCTGATCTTTTTCAGATAGCGGGGATCACTCAACTGCCCAATCAGGTCCGATGCTCGAATTAGTCCCGGATAATCATCCGTCACCGATTGATCACTAGCAGAAGGCACCGGAAACCGAGTCAGTTCGATATTGGACTTAATTCGCTCTCCATCAATTAAGCCATGGTTACCAAACCGCTCATCAATAAAAAGCTTTGCCCGATCGACATGGTAAGGAGTCAGCGCTGCATCGGTCGCTCCCGAAGGCAACTCAATCATCTCATCATTGATTCCCGTCGCATACCGACCATCTCGGTCCTGACGGCAAACCCCTTTGACATAGCCAATATCGTGACAAACCAACGAAATAATAAAATGCAACCAATCATCACAGGACACTCCGCCCTCACGAATATGACGACCACGTAAAAGTTCTTGTCCCACGAGAGCAACTAAAATAGAATGCTCAACGTTGTGATAAAGCGCATCGCTGTTTGCGACATTTTCCATGGCCATGGACCCTACCCAGCCAATAATCTCTTCATAATCCGCTCTCAACCCGCCGTAGGTACGACGATATCCTGCACGGAGGGTCTTCACGAAGTCATTAATCAGTAGCTCAGTTGCGTTAAACATTCCAGGGCGATCTACTATCGGATGATTACAGTGTGCCCCCTTCAATCACAATTTGATACTATAGACACATAAAATTGCTGAAGGGTCATAGCCAGAGAATAGCATCATGCGTTATAGTTAGCATTGGTACAGGCGGGTATAGTTTAGTGGTAAAACGAAAGCTTCCCAAGCTTTAGTTGAGAGTTCGATTCTCTCTACCCGCTTTTTTTAACATAATAAGTAATAATTAGTTTCGATAGAATAATCATTATGACTAGCTAGGATACTTAGTCATTGAAAAAGAAAATATATTGCCACTGAAAACAATTTCAATAAAGATTTTTGGTTTTTAGGAATTTAGCTCTATCCTCATAATTAATTGAGAATTATAGGCAATAATGCTAACTCCATCCATGAAAGCTTTTCATCTTGGTCACTTACTCCCTAATCCAAGTGCAGAAATTCATCAAATCGATGCAGAGTTAGGACTTCAATAGCGCCTTTATGCCCTTGGATTTTGTCAAGGTTAACCAATAGAAGTATTGCGTCGGGCGTAGCGATCGGGTCCACTCCATGTTCGTCTCGGGACTACAGAAGTCATGGTGCGTCGTCGCGATGCGAATTGCATTCATTTAGTGCAATCTCTAGCAGCTTAGATAATTTAAGGATTTCAAGTATTCCTTTAATTCAGATATCATGCTGAAGCTTTATCCATGAAAACAATCGCACTTTTGGGAATGCCTAACACAGGCAAATCCATATTTTTTAATCGACTAACGAATGGTGGAGCGACCACTGGAAATTGGTCCAGTGTCACCGTAGATTTGCTTAAAGCAACGACTAAGCTCGGAGATCAGGTTGCAGACATTTATTGATTTACCGGGAATTTATGACCTGCACGGTTATTCAGAAGATGAGGAAGTGGTACGAGCCTTTCTCAACAATACGCCCCTTGATGCGATCGTACTTATTTTAAATTCCGCTCAAATCGATCGTCAAATTAGCCTTGCAATTCAGGTGCAACGTCTTGAGGTTCCGACGATATTGATGTTAAATATGGTGGATGAGGGGTTGAAATTTGGTGTGTCTATTGATGCGGCGCGTCTTTCACAACAGCTTGAAATGCCCGTTTTTCCCATTAGTGCGAAGTATAGTCAAGGCTATGAATTGGCTATCTTGAGCGTTGCAGAAACGATCGCAACCCACGAAATGCCGTTTATGGCCAAACTTCAAGACACGGTTTTAAGTCAGGACGAACTCACCACAGTCATAGACAAAGTTCTTCATGGAACCCTGCAATCAACTCAAACTAGTCAAGACCATCGTACGCAGCGTCTCGATCGGATCCTGTTACATCCAGTCTTGGGATTGCCATTGTTTTTTGGCTATTTGATCGATGCCTTCATGGAGCGATTGGGCCTAGATGGACGATCGGGTAGTGTTCCAGAACTGTTGATCGGTTAAGAGTAGAAAATATTAATACGAATCAGGATTACGGCGATGGTAGTCTTAGCGCAAATCCAGCCCAGCCAAATCATTGTCATGCTCTGTCAGTAGGAGAAGACCAAGGCTGAGATGGATGAAATGTGGAGCTTTGGTCGGTGTAACAAGCAGGAATGATGGCTATGGCACGCCCTAGATCATCATACCGGGACCGTATTGGTCTATGTGTTGTCGGACCCTAAAGATTCAGCATTTGTAGCGTTGAAAGCACCATTTGGAATGAGTCAATTTTATACGGATGGTTGGGGTGATTATCAACGCCATCTAAATCCTGCTCATCACAGCATTGGTAAACGTAATACTCAGAAAATTGAGCGCAAACACTTAAGGTTACGGACTCGTATTAAACGGCTTGTCCGCAAAACAATTTGCTTTTCAAAGACGATAGTGATGCAAGAGATGGTCATTGGACTGTTTATCAATCGGTTTGAGTTTGGATTGGACATTTAATGGCTTTCAACAGGTCTGAAACACTACCCTATATAGAACTGATTTGAGGATAGACTTTTTGTAGTTCTTCTACCAAATAATGGTAGTCCTAAAGATGTAAGGATATAAAAGAACAAAGAGTCAAAATACAGGCTACAACCGATGCTAATTTGTCCTAATTGCCAATCCGATACAATTGTCAAAAATGGTCGTATCCATAACGCTAAATAAAATCATAAATGTCGTGCTTGTCATAGCCAATTTGTCGAAAATTCTCAGCAAAAACTTAACTCAAGCTCCAGGACCGCTGACGGTTACGCATTTTCAGGCCGTTGCCCAGTAACTGAGCTTTCCATGGCGGTTCAACGGCTTGGCAAAAATCATCGACAGGGCAAAACAGTTCTTCTAAGCGGGACCTGTTGGAGGAGCCTGCTGATTGCTTTACAACTTCAGCCTAATGGTTCCTCCTTTTTTTGCCTGCTCTAGCCGCCTGTCTTATCCAAAGCTGACGTTACATTACTTTTTTAAATTTGGAATGGCTAAAATCTATTCGGCTTGAGCGCTGAGACGGTAGTTACCACGATCGCCGGGTGCCATAGAGCCGACCCAAATTTTGTAGGTGCCAGCGCTCCAGTTACTGCCGGAGAAGCTCGCGTCTTTTTTTCTGCCTGTGTCGTCACCGCAGCGCAATTCACCGTCTGGGCCTTGGATAATAATTGTGGTGTCGCGTCCGTTGCTGTTGACTTTCAGGCTGAGCTTGGTGATAGCTTGAGTCAAGGTCATGATGTGGTCGGGTTTGGAGTCGCCGAAGCCAAGACATTTATTGCCAGAACGATCGCTGCCTCCGGTGATGGCAGGAATTGAAACACTGCCGCCTGTGGAGCCGCCGACGGATGCGGTCTTTTTTGTAGCGTCGAGGGTGAAGCCGTCAAAATTGGCGGTTACTTCAGCCATAACGACGGTGGCGCTGACAATGCTACTGGTGATAACTAGACCTGTAGCGATTGCGATGGAACGGATTAAAGATGCCATGTGAGCCTCGTAAGGTTGAAAAACCGAGTTAAGTTGAGATTTTTGTTACTTCTATTATCTCTCATGGATCCGGTACTTTTCTAACCTCTCAGGACAGATTCCCGATCGCCACACGTCCGGGAACTAGACGGTATTATTACTTGTTAGTTAAAACTTTTTCCTTAGGATTGTTAGTTAGGGAGTGGTTGGCTTTGTGACGAGCCATTGAGTGATGGGGGAAAGCGATTTCCAGCCGAGAAAGTTGCCGATCGGTTCGGCACGTTGGATTTGAATGCGCGTTAGACTGCCGCCGTGGGCTTGTTTTAATTGAAAGAGTTTCATTTCGGTCTCTAAGGTCACGCCATTGATCACCATTCGTCCACCGTCATTGAGTGCGTCCCAACAGGTTTCAAATACGCCCGATTGAGTAATTCCACCGCCCACAAAAATACTGTCGGGCCGCTGGAGATTTTGTAATGCTTCTGGAGCGCGTCCGGCAATGATTTTGAGGTTTGGGACTCCTAGGTTTTTGGCGTTGTGGGTGATGTTTGCTAGGCGATCGGGATGGGACTCGATGGCGATCGCTTGGTTTCTCGGATGGGTTCGCATCCATTCAATGCCAATAGATCCACTGCCTGCACCGACATCCCAAAGAAGCTGACCGGGAAACGGCGAAAGGGCGGCAAGGGTTAGGGTGCGAATTTCTTGTTTGGTGATTTGGCCGTCGTGCTGATACTGTGCGTCGGGAATCGGGAATTGAGCATAGGGAATTGAAAATTGAGAATTGTGGGTTTGGATCGCGATCGTGTTTAGGGGTGCAATTGGTTTGGTGACTCGTTGGCGGGCGATCGTGTGCAATTGGTTTTCTTTGGACCCGCCGAGGTGTTCGAGGATTGTTATGTCTGCGTCGCCGTAACCCCATTCAGTGAGCCGATCGCAGACAATATTAGGCGTGTGTTGATCGCTGCTGAGGATGAGGAGTTTGGCGTTTGGATAGAGGGCGGCGCGGAAGAATGCTGGATCTCGACCACAAAGGCTGATGGTTTCGACTTCGGTGTTGGACCAGCCGAGGCGGGATCGGGCTAGGGTGAAGGCGGAAAGCGATGGGATGATTTGCATTTCTGCTAGGGGAATCGATCGGAGCAATGTGGTGGCGATGCCGTGACAGAGTGGATCACCGCTGGCGAGAATGCAGACGGGCTGGCCTTGATGGGTGAGGAGTTTGTCGATCGAAGTTTGAATAGGTGAACTCCATCGCAATAGTTTGCAGGTGATGGTTTTGGGGAGAAATTGGAGGTGCCGATCGCCGCCGATGATTAGCGTTGCATTGGTAATTGCGTGGTGAGCTATTTCGTTGAGAGAATCAAATCCATCGTCGCCTATTCCAATGATGGTGAGCCAGGGGGTTTTGGGAAACATTGGGAGCAGATTTTTCTGGGGTTACGCGCTCTATGGTACGCTTCTGAGGCTGAAAATGTGGGAAAGTTCGGTGAGATTCCGGGGCTGTGCCGCAACTGTAATGTTGAGATTTGATTCAAATTTTCAATTAGTCAGAACACCATTTTTCAACACTATTTTGTAGGGTTTACCATTTCCTGCGACGCACAGGAACGGAGCTAATGTGACTGTTGAATTGATTGATAAAAGTGAATTGATTGACAAAAGTGCTGTTGAATTGGCGAGCTGTCCAGGATTGTTTTGTCCAACGATCGCAATTGATGGAGTATTAACTCGAATTCGGACTCCGGGCGGAATGGTGTCTTGTATTCAGTTAGCTGTTCTTGCTAAAGTGATGAAACGATCGGGTTGTTCTCAATTGTTAATTACAAATCGGGCAAATATACAATTACGATCGGTTGGGAATCTAACAGAATTTGATTTAAATGATTTGCAAGATACAGGACTAGCGGCAAGAAATCCTGATATCGATCATTTGCGAAATGTAATGACAAGTCCGATGGCAGGGCTAGAATTGGGCGCGTTTGATGTAGTTCCGGCGCTGCGAGAGATTGAACGATATATTTGTGAAACGCCAAAGCTCGCGGCCTTGAGTGCAAAATTTAGTATTGGGATTGATGGTGGTGAATTAGTTTCGGTTCGCGATCGGGCGAATGATATTTGGTTAGTGGCGGAGAATGGGGGATACCGTTTGGTTTTGGGTGAGGAGTCGCCATCGGATATTGTCAGTGATGATGCGGTGGGATTGGTGCAGGCAGTGGCCGATCGATATTTAGACTATGCGCCTCACGTTGTGAACAAATCGGTTAATCATCGTCGCAGTCGTAAGCCGAGATTAAGAGATGTGATTGGATATATTGGGAAAGCACGTTTTTTGGATGGATTGTTGAATTGCGAAATTTCGCACAATATGGAAAATCGAGAGACGGTGAGTCATGTTCCGATGTTGGGTAAATTGGATCAGACAGAAAGATTACACTCACAGCTATTGCATTCACAAGAGGATCCCGATCGAGTTGCATTAGAGATTATCTGTCCGTTGGGAAAACTGACTATTAAACAAATTAATGGTTTGATTGCAGTTTTAGAATGGTTTGATTTAAATGAAATTCGGCTTACACCTTGGCAAACACTAATTATCCCTAATGTGCTGCGATCGTCCCTGAAATCAATAAAAATAGCATTAGCCGAAATTCCATTAAACCCAAATACAAATCATCCAGCG
>JAYUEU010000037.1:0-7863 GCA_043739065.1 Synechococcales cyanobacterium
CCTTTTGCGGCTGCCGCTTTTGCTTTCTCAGGAAACTCGCTGGTTTCTTCGTCTTCCCAGACCTTTTTGCGCGCTTTTGGCGGTGTGGGTTTCGCCAACAATTCGACCGCAGCAGATGGTGCAACGGGGCGACTTGGGCGGCTCTTCAACCCAATAGGTGCGGAGCTATCTGCCGAGATAACATCGTCATCCATGTCGCTATCATCAACCGCTTTCGGACGGCGAAGCTCAACAATTTGAGGACGATTACCTATAGAACCTTCGCTAGGACGACCATCTAACCGACGTTCACCGGGCGGTTTTCGACTCGGTGCGCCAGGAGCAGCAGGCTTACGCGGTGCGCCACTCGCAGGGGCATTACTGACAGGTGCGCCAGCTTCAGCCCCAACAGGCCGCTCAGTTTTTAACACTGGCTTGACACCGGGAGCGCTAGGACGAGGCGGGGCTTGACGATCGCCACCTTCACGGGGTACCACAGTCCGAACTTCTTGGGTGCGAGCAGATTCGGGACGAGCTTGGGGCTTCGTAGCTGCCGGAACCGGAACCGCAGCAGGCTTAGCCTCGCGTGGGGTACGAGCAGGACGAGCTTCTGGTGGAACATTCACAGCAGGAACAGCCGTCTCAGAGACAGCATTTAAATTAGCAACTACTTCCGGCTTGGCAATCCGTGGTGGCTTGCTGGGCTGCGCAGGCTTGACCGACTCACTGGGCTTGGTGGGTTCGCTTGACTTAGGACCAGAGGCAGCGACTGGAGCCGACATCGTAGCGATCGTCGGCGGGCTTGACAACTCAGGCCGTTCCAGATTTTCTTCTGCTCGTTGAACGGGACGGCGAATTTCTAATATTTGCTGTTTCTTCTGGTTAATCAAAGTTGCGTCATTCCTCGGGTCATCAGTAGGTGGAGCCGTCTTACGGGGTTGTGCTGGCTTTGGAGCCGAATAAGTTTTAGCGGCGTTGCGAATTGCCGTGGCGTCTTCTTCGGTAATGCTGCTGCTGTGGCTTTTTACGACGATTTGAATTTGGTCGCAAATGGCTAGAAGATCACGATTTTCCAGGTCTAATTCCTTAGACAATTCATAGATTCTAAGCTTCCCATTATTCATGCTGATTAAGTCCTCTTAGCAAATGAGATGGTGTTACATAAGTTATTTCGCCTTCTGTTGTTTTGACTAAAACGACGTGCAAGTAAAAAAGAGAGATCAAGTTTATGATTCTTTTTCGACAGGACTAATCTCGGGTGAGATCGATCGTATCTACCTGCACTGAGGCTCTCGAAAAGAGCACTTCAGGTCATCAAGCAAAAGATTGGTCGGTGAGACGGACGAGAAATCTATAGATTCTTCGCCTGTGTCGAGCATTATACAACACATTGTCTTGGCTGATTATCCCCCGATCGTCATGTAACGGGCAGATTACGCGGTCAATATGTGCATCAATAATGCTGGGATCAGTTCTCCTTGTAAACTGAAGCCGAAATCTCGGATTGGTCAGTCACTAGCGTTTTCTTAAGGATTTGATACAAATCTTTTGGAATAGCTGTTTTAAGGGCACGACTAAGACGATCTTTTTTTTCGACAACGAGTAGACATTTCTCGGTTTGACAGATGTAGGCCGATCGGCCCATGCCATGATTAATGGAAATTTCTCGATTATTTAGTCGAACCACGCGCCAGAACTCTGATTTATCAGCAAGGCGACGACAGCTAATACAACACCGTTGATTGATGGTCATAGCTTAGTCAGCATAACAATATTTTTTACTTAAAGGTCAAGAGCGCAATCCAATCCGGGCAACGCTCTTGACGATCGATCAAAGGTTAGCTGCGAAATTAGTTAGGGTCGCCATTGATCGCTTCATCAACTCCATAGACTAACGTATCTGCCTCATCTTGAGCAGCATCAGCCGACATATTAGTCACTGGCAAGAGGTCTGAATCTAGCGCATCTAGCCCTAATTCATCTGGCTCTAATGTATCTGAATCTAACGAATCTAGCTCTAATTCCGCATCTAGCTCTAATGCATTGGGTTCCGACGCTTCTGGCTCTAATGCATCAACATAATCCGAATCCAAATCGGCTTCGATCGCCTCTAGTTCAGGCTCATCGTCATACTCGTCTTCATCGTCATACTCATCATACTGCTGACGAGATGCTTGCTCGGCGGCACGGGCATCTAGCACATACCGAATACTTGCATCCTCGGCAGCAGCGTCATACTTATTAACATCCTTAATGTCGATTTTCCAGCCCGTCAACCTGGCGGCAAGTCGTACGTTTTGGCCTTCTTTCCCGATCGCTAAACTCAATTGATCATCATGGACCAAAACATGAGCCTGACGACCTTCCGGATCCATCAAACGTACTTCAACAACCCGAGCTGGACTCAGTGCATTAGAAATATAGGTCGAGGGATCAGGAGACCAGCGAATCACGTCGATTTTTTCACCCTTCAGCTCGTTGACCACAGACTGAATCCGCGATCCCCGCGCACCAATACAAGCGCCGACCGGATCCACATCGCGCTCTAAAGTATCCACAGCTATTTTCGTACGTGGTCCTACAAAACGAGAGGGCGGATTCGCTTCACGAGCAACGGCGACAATGCGCACTACGTCATCTTGGATTTCAGGCACTTCATTTTCAAACAGATACACGACTAAGCCCGCATCTGCACGAGACACCAAAAGCTGGGGTCCACGATGTGCGCCTTCGCTGACTTTTTTTAGATAGACCTTCAGGGTCGCGTTGGCCCGATAATTGTCATTTGGAAGCTGATCTCGCTTGAGCAATTCTGCCTCAACTTCAGGCTGTCCAAACCCACTGGTGACGGCCATAATCACAGACTGACGCTCGAAACGTAGGATGCGAGCCTGAAGAATCGCGCCTTCAAGTTCTTGGAATTCTTCTTGGACCAGTTTGCGCTGCTGATCTCGCAGTTTTTGAGCCAATACTTGTTTTGTCTGAATCGCGGCCATCCGACCGAATTCACTTTGTTCTGGCGTTACATCTACAACGACCGCGTCTCCGGCTTGGGCTTCGACCGCCACTTCCTGGACTTCTTTGAGATCAATTTCGTGGTCGGTGCTGGTGACTTCTTCCACGATTGTTTTGGTGGCCAAGACTCGGAAGCATTCTTCTTCGATGTCGAGTTCTACTTCAAAATGATTGAAATAATCTTCGTCAAAGGATGAGGTTTCTAGATGCTGAGTACGTCGGAAGCGCTCGTACCCTTTCATGAGGGCTTCTCTGAGAGCTTCTTGGACGGCACTTTTAGGCAAGTTACGATCGCGGCTAATGCTCTCGATCATTTCCTTAAGGCCGGGAAGAGAAATGCTAGACATTGGATGTCTCCGTTTTATTGAGTTTAGGGATATTGAATTGTCTGAAAAGCTTGGAACGCAAAGCTAGGAGCTGAGGTCGGACATTGCTGTCGAACATTGCTATTTTTGTCGGAGCTAGTCTTAATCGGAGTTTTTTTTACGATCGTCCAACTGAACGCGCTCAACAATCGAGCGTGGTAATTGAATGATGCGCCCCTTTTGACTCAGATGAATAAACTCTTCATCTCGGCCAATCAAGGTTCCGACCCATTCACGATGCCCCTCAAAAATTTCCGTCGCCGTCACCCAAACGAGAAAACCTCGAAACGAGATATATTCCCGATCGGTACTGAGGGCACGATCGGCTCCCGGACTAGATACCTCCAACACATAATTGTCAGGCATCCCGACCGGATTAGGATTTTCCTCATCATCCAAATAGGCTTCAAGCGCACGACTCATCCGAGTACAGTCCTCCATTCCAGTGTCTTGGGTCAAATTACGAATATCGACTCGCAGCACCGGAGGATTTTGGTTAGTCCGAAACACCGCCGATACGACTTCTAATCCTAGGTTGTGAGCAACCGGAGCGGCCAATTCGAGGATGTGTGGAACGATCGGATGAGTCATAGGTTCAAAATCACAATTTGCACAAAAAAAAGGGACGCTATTCCCCACTTACCATGAAATGATAGATTTCATGAAGTCCGGCGATCGGCAAATGGCAGCGTTCTTTAGAAAACTACCCTTGCTGAAACGTCATTGTAACGGATTCTCGGAATAGATGGGAGCCTCAGACAATGCAGAACCTAAATCGACCGCCTGACTCAACACCAACTGACCCCACAAGTAATTCGCCAGACAATTCACTAGACAATCCGCCGGACAATTCACAAGGTAATCTGCAAAGCACAATCGCCAATGCTATGGTCCATCCGATCGTCTCGGCAGACTGGTTGCGGCTTCACCTTGAAGATTCCAGTGTCGTCGTAATCGATTGCCGATTTTCCCTAATGGAACCTGCTGCTGGCCGAAAGCAATACGATTTGGGTCACATCCAAGGCGCATATTACCTCGACCTCAATCAAGATTTATCGGAAAGAGTCCAAGCCCACGGCGGTCGCCATCCCTTGCCTGATATTGAGACCTTAAGCTCAAAACTACGGGCCATGGGGATTAATGATGACACTTGGGTGGTGCTCTACGACTCCGCCCGTCTGTCCTATGCTGCTAGGGCTTGGTGGCTATTACGATATCTCGGCCACGATCGGACTTTACTTTTGAATGGCGGATGGCAAGCTTGGACCGGAATGCATTACCCCATCACGAAAGAATTACCTCAAGCAACGTCCGGTAACTTCAGCCCAGTTGTTCAATCCGATTGGACCGTTGATATTAATGATGTTAAAGCAGCCATGAATACCCCCGGCAGCGTGTTGGTAGATTCACGGGAAACAGTCCGGTATCGCGGCGATCGCGAACCAATTGACCCGATCGCTGGCCATATTCCAGGAGCCATCAACTATCCCTGGCAACAGGTTACAGATGAACGCGGATATATTAATGCCGAACTTCAAGCCGATCGATGGGCCAGTCTACTAGACAGCCTCGAAGACAACGGCAACACCGAAATCATTGTCTATTGCGGATCAGGCGTTACCGCATGTGTCAATCTGCTGTCTCTATCGCTAATAGGACACCACGCCAAACTCTACATCGGCGGCTGGAGCGACTGGTGTTCTTACCTTTAAAAAACATCTTCAAGCATTTATTTTTAAAAGATTGCAACATTAAAATTAAATCCCAACCCAAAAATCCAGCTATTCGATTCGATTCGCTTTTCGCTAGATATCCCCATGCTTCGGCCACCAAAAGCATTGATCGACATCCGATCGTTCAGGTTATAGCTCAAGTTCGCTCCTAAATAGTGAGAAACATCATCCCGCGATTGCTCAGTAAAGTGGGTCCAAGAGGCTTGATAGTCCAGTCCAGTACTCATCCGAGGTGAAAGTTTATAGCTGAGCGAAATTTGGCCCCCATTCACCAACCGATCGTATTTTTCAATGTCACCCGTAAGATTCCAGCGAAACTGATAGGCTGTGGTGAGATTAAGAGAAGGGCTAAGAGCATCTTGGCGCGTCAGATCAAACCGTAATGAATGTTCGTTAAAAAATCGTACGCCCTGAAACAAGTTTTTTAAGTCGTTCTTAGCCGTCGTCAATTGTTGATAGCTCCAGCCAATTTCACTACTCAACCGAGGGGTCAACTGGTGATAAAGTCCCACCTTCAGTCGTAGCTCGTCATAGTTGAGTCGAGAAAATGCCCCATAGCGGAGAATATTAGACTCCGCTAACACCAACAAATAGTTTTTTGGGCCAAGACGCGGCAAATAATACAATGCCAATCCTGTGCCTGCTACACCATCTGTTTGTAGTGGAATTGAAGAAAAGACGTTATTGGTCTGAAAATAATTAAAATGTCCCAACAAGTATAACGAGGGTGCAGGGCGTGGGGCAGGCGGAGGAGTAACCGGGGGAGTTTCACGAATTTTAATAGTTCCCAGTTCCGGGTCAAAACCAGGTTCGATCGGTTCGACGATCGCTGGAGAGGTCTCCGGAACAACAGGGACAGGCTGAGGCGTAACGGGTTGAGGCGTAACGGGTTGAGGTCGTAAAATCACCGATTCAGGATCTGAGACGACTGGAACGTTGGGCGTAATTAAATTGATCGTAGAATTCAATTTTAGATCTAGTTTAAGATCACCTTTTGGCGCGACAAGCGGATCTAAATTAGGCAATTTAGGCAATTCGGAGACCAGCGGTTGTTGAGACCGATCGGATCTCAGAAAGTGATGGGAGTGGTGAGAATGATCAGGTCTCGGAGGGTGATCGGGTCGCCGGGGCTGATCTGCAATAGGGAGATGGACGATCGCATCAGTCAGAGTAACCGAATTATCAGCCAATGTTACCAACGGTGTCATCATCACCGCGACCATCGGCCCAACCGTAATAACCGCCGCATCTCTCAAGCACCAAAGCAACGATCGCAATTGCTTGGAAAATTTAGACCCGTCACTCAAAGTCGAATATTTCGTCATATTGCCACATCTGCCTCTACGACCATTCTTCCGCCTTCTTGTCAGCCATCGTGCTCATTCTTTCGAGGCCAGACTAGCCATTTCTTAACTCTGTACTTATACTGAGAAAGTGCATAAACGATCATACGCAGAAATTAGACAATTAGAGCTTTAGTGTATAGAAATCAGGAGCGTTGTTTAAATCAACCCATCACGATGGTCTAAGACGACCGTTTCACAGATCTTAGAGGCTTCAAGTAACAGATATGAGATTTACTGTCGCGTGAGTAACTACCATTGTTCCGAAATTTATACATACTTCTGCTGCATCTACTAACAACCAAAATGTTGCTATGGGGATCTGACCGGATTGAAATAGGTAATATTTCATACTAACGCCTAGAAATTTCAGGGGTTCTAGGCGTTACGTTCAGAAACTGATTGCTCAATCGCTAATATTTTACTAACAAGTTGTCGCCAGTTGTCGGAGTTGTCCTATGCGAGCACAAGTCAAGTTCCCTGGGAAATGGGTACAGATCGTCATTTTAACGACCTGCAATGGAAGTTTGATTTTAGGTAACGCTCCAGTATTTGCCGGACCCATTCCCCTCATCCAAGCCACTCTACGTAAAGTAGTCAATCACGTTGACCTAATTCCGTTTAGTCAATCAGCCCGCAGTGCGAAAGTCAACGATCAGCTGAGCAAATCAGGCGATGCAATCAAGACGCAACGAGAATCCCGCACAGAACTAAAATTTAATGATGGGACACTCGCCAAAGTCGGTGAATTAGCTAATTTTCGCTTCACACCCAACACTCGTCGCTTTGAATTAGGTAATGGGACTTATTTATTTTTAGTGCCTCCTGGTCGAGGCAATACCGAATTTAATACACCCAATGCCAAAGCAGGTATTAGAGGATCTGCACTTTTCATTCGCTACATTGAAGAAAGTGATACGACTATTATGGGGGCATTAACGAATAATCCCCTTGGACCAATGGATATTACGGTAGGAGGTAAGAAGCAGAATTTATATGCAGGTCAAATGGTCGTTGCGATTAAGGATCGTATTGATAGCGTTAAGACCTTCGATTTAAAGGAATTTTTTCAAACGAGTCCGATGTATCGAGATATCGATATGACGGATCCTGATTTACAGGCGGTTCGTAAGGAAATGGCGGATGCTGTTATCACTCAAGTGGCTGCGATCGGAGCATTGCCTACTCAAGTTACAACTACGCCCAAACCTAGAACGGCTTCCGACCCAACATCAAGTATGCCAAGAAAAGAGTCAACTGAGGCTCGGGAAATTCTCAACGATCCCAATCGTAACCAGCCGATCGTTCAACCAGTTCCGCCAAACATAGAAGATCCGATCGTTCAACCAGTTCCACCGAACATAAAAGATCCGATCGTTAAAGATCCGATCGTTCAACCAGTTCCACCGAACATAAAAGATCCGATCG
>JAYUEU010000038.1:0-5181 GCA_043739065.1 Synechococcales cyanobacterium
GATCAACCAAGATCCGATCGCAAATTTCTTCAGGTGTTTCATGAGCCGCAATTTTAATATGCAAATCAGCTTGAGAATACAAAGCCGATCGATCGGCAAATAGATCATTCAATTTAGAATCTAAATCACCTTTCAAAAGAGGTCGAGTCGTATCATTTGCTAAACGTGCGGATAACACCTCAACAGGCACATCTAACCAAATAATAATTCCTGATCGTAAATGGCCCCAATTCTCTGGAGTGACGACAATCCCACCACCCGTTGCAATCAACTTTCGCAGATATCCCGACAATTCCCGTAAGACCTGTGTTTCGAGTTGACGAAAAGCATTCTCACCCGATTGCTCAAACAATTCCGTAACCGATCGACCACTAACTTGTTCAATTAGCACATCAGTATCAAAAAATTGATAGCTCAATCGATCCGCTAGAATAGTACCGATCGTACTTTTTCCCGATCCCATCATGCCGATCAGATATACAGTAGTGCTTTGAAGATTAGGAAGAGACATGGGAAGTTTGGAAGAGATTTAAAGTAGGATAACAAATTAATCAATCAATATCGTCTTAGTCAATATCCTCCAGCGATCGCCTAGGCGGCGTAATCACCCGAAACTCAGCATCAACATCTGGCGCTTTAACCGTCTGAGGTTTTCCACTCCAATCATCACTATCCCACGCCTCCCCAGTGGTTCGATTAGCCTGCTGCTCCCCAATCTCATCATCCCACGCCTCCGAAACAGCACCAGCAATCCCAGATCTCGTACTGCGTCCACGGCTAATAGAAAGCAACACTGAAAAGGTCAAACTCAAACCGATCCCAATCCCCAAAGCCAGCACTATCCAAAGCCCTAGCGGGAGTCCCGGCAACACAACCCCAAGAAAAACCAAGGCCACCATAGGCTCTAAATTTTGCCACAGAAAAACGCCGAATAGGACGGCCAGTAGCACAAGAAGAGTGAAAGGAATTGCGATCGGCATTCGGGAAAAGATGGATTTGTTAATGTAAATATCCTTAATATTGTAGAAGACTCTTGGACTAGGAATTTACAATTAAACAGAACTTATCCAAAAAAACAGATCAGAGTCCTAGAATAAATGTACTATAAAACTAACCATCATCTTTAATCATTGTACGGCGCTCAAAATGTCCAACTTACTCCTGATTGAATCCCCCGGCAAACTCAGAAAGCTGGCTCAGATTTTAGGACAAGGCTGGGTGATCAAAGCGAGCATGGGACATGTGCGGGAATTGGCGAATGATGGCGAAGACTCCTTAGGATTTGATCTCAATGACGGTCGCATCGACTGTCGCTATGAACCAAGAGGCGCAAGAGGACAGGCCGTATTGACTGAACTCCGCCAAGCCGTCAAACAAGCCGACCAAGTGTACATCGCAACAGATCCCGATCGCGAAGGAGAAACCATTGGCTGGCATTTACAACAAGCCTTAAAACTAAAAAATCCTCATCGTGTTACCTACCGCGAAATCACCGCCGAATCCGTCAAAGCCGCGATCGCCCATCCCCGCAAACTAGATCAATCCTTAATTGCAGCCGGACGTGCGCGAGATTGCTTAGATAAATTAGTTGGATATAAAGGAAGCAAACACATTGTCTGGAAACTCAACAACGGCGCAAAGTCCATGGGTCGAGTTCAAAGTGCAACATTACATTTATTATGTTTGAGAGAACGGGAAATATTAGCATTCAAACCCCAAAACTATTGGAGTATTTGGGTTGAATATCAAGAAGGATTTAAAGCATTCTACCGATCGGCAGGCAAACCTAAAGCCGTTCACGCCAAAGAACCCGAAGACGCACCCGAAGACCCAAAAGCGCCCGAATCTGACAAAGTAACCACCCAAACCGAAGCCGATCGGATTGTCGCCATTGCCCTAGCCCAGCCCCACGAAGTCTTCTCCGTCGAAGGCAAAAAGACCCAACAATCACCGCCTCCGCCCTTAATGACCTCCACCTTGCAACAGGCTGCAGGACAACGATTTAAATTCAGCCCTGACAAAACAATGAAAGTCGCCCAATCCCTCTACGAAGCGGGACATATTACTTATATGCGAACAGATTCAGTAACACTAGCAGAGTCATTCTGTGAAACAGTTCGCGAATACCTTCGACAACACGATCCTGAAAATTTACCAACCAAATCAACAACACACCGATCTGGGGCTAATTCCCAAGATGCCCATGAAGCCATTCGCCCGACGGACATTAATCGATCGCCCGAGGAGTTGAATGTAAGCGGTGATGATGCAAAGCTATACAAATTAATTTGGAATCGAGCGATCGCATCTCTTTGTGCCCCCGTTGAACTCCAGAAAACCCGCATCATGACCCGCGCTGGAGAAACCCATTGGGAAGCACGGGGCCAAGTTGTAACCTTTCCTGGCTATACAAAATATTGGAATAATTTGAGTGCCGACAATCAATTACCATTATTACAACGTGGCCTTACCTTAACGCTGAAAACAGCCCAAGCCGATGCCAAACAAACCCAGCCACCACCGCGCTACAGCGAACCGAAATTAGTTCAATTAATGGAACGTAAAGGCATTGGTCGCCCCAGTACCTATGCGCCAACCGTAAAAACATTACGGGAACGGGAATATGTCACCTCTCTCAAAGACAAACTACAACCCACAGCATTGGGATTAGATCTAGATTCAGCATTAGAGAAATTATTGCCCGATTTAATTCAACCTGAATTCACAGCAAAAATGGAAGCAGATCTCGATCGGATTGCCGACGGAAATCAAAATTGGGAGCAATACTTAACCCATTGGCATCGAGACTATTTTGAACCCGCGATCGCCTCTGCCATCCAACAAATCGGAACAACCGTTCTGGCAACAACCAATACAACAAAACGTAATTTCTCATCCAATCAAACATCAGAACAAACTTATGAAGTATCACGATTTAACTGTCCAAAATGTCAGCAAAAGATGAGTAAAATCCCATCTAAATCAACCAAACTTAAGGCTAAGCACTTTCTCAAATGTATGACAATAGAGTGTGATTGCGTAATGTTTTGGAATCCCACCGCAAAGAAATACGAATTACCCTATGCCAGTCGTCCGATCGATCCAGAAAATTTCACAGACCATCCTTGTCCAGTTTGTGGTGCGCTTCTAGAACGATATAGCTATGTGAAAGAAGGCAAAGAGAAAGTGATGTTACGATGTTCAATTTTGAATAATCGTCGAGAAAAATGTAAGGACGTTGCGTACTTTGAAACACCAGACGGCTTTTGGTCGCCAAAGTTTGGCACGATCGGAGTTCCATCAAATCAAAAGAAAACTAAAATCAAAGAAGAAGTAGACAGGAAAAAACGGAAGAAGTAAATATAGGACGGATCGCTATAAATTCCGGAAAATAACTATTAAAATTCAATCACTCTGGTACTAATACCGAAATCGCTTTTGAAATCACCTTAAAATGGGCCGGAGTCTCCGTCCTAATCTCACCATCCGTATTAATAGACAACGATCGATTGCAATCAATAAAAAACTCTTGCCCCTGTTGCGCATGAACATACGGGTAAAGATGATGACGACCTTGATACATTGCAGGCAACAAATTTATCCAGCGCCAAAAATGATCGATTTCCAAACTATATAAATCCAATCGATCGTCTGCAATCGAAGCATCATGCGCCACCGCCAAACCGCCACCATAATACACACCATTGCCAACAGACACTTGAATAGTTTTCACCTGTTCAACCCGATCGCCCGATCGAATCGTCACCGTAAAGGGCCGACTTTGCCACAATGCCTGAATCGCCGCCACACCATAGGCCATCACCCCCCAGCGCCGTTTAGCCTGCTTCGTCAACCGATCGGTGATCTCCACACTCAAGCCAAAACTCGCCACATTAAAAAAGTAATAACCATTCACCCAACCTAAATCAATACGCTTTATTTCTCGTCCAGCAATCGTCGCACAAGCTAAATCAATATTCGTCGGAATCCCCAACGTACGAGCCAAATCATTCGCAGTCCCCAACGGCAAAATCCCCAAGGGAAGCTGCGTATCCACCACTCCCGAGATCGCCGCGTTCAACGTCCCATCACCACCACCCACAATCACCAAATCTACCGATCGTTCATGGGCACGAATGACCTCTGACAATTGCAATGGATTTTCCGTCGGCACCTCCACCAACTCAAACCCCGATCGCCGTAACTTTTGCGCTGCAACCTCAATATTTTGTGCGCCTCGTCGAGCCTGACGGTTCACTAGAAAAAGGGCACGTTGCTTCATGACAGTCTCGGATGGGACAATAACTTTATTATGACGGAATTATAACGGAATCACCGAGTATCCAACCTTGAACAACTTGAACAATATATCTATCGCCCAGCCTCGATCCGATCAATTGTTTGAGCCGCCTGCATCACCGTATCCCGTTCCACCATCAATCCCGTCACCCCTGACTCGATCGCCACCTCCGCCCAAGCCTTACTCCAACTCGACAACGCCAACCAACAAGGAATATTAAATCGCTGCGCCGTACTCAAAATTTGCTGAACCGATCGAACCACCGACATCTCCGGCACCTCCATCGAATTCTGAAATAACTCCGACATCCGGTTTGTGCCAAGGGTCCACTGTGTCAAATCACTCAATCCAATCACCACTCCCTTCGCCCCAGCCTCAATGTAATCTCCTAATATCATCACCACCGACGGCACCTCAACCATAATCCAAGGCTGCACCGTCGCATCCAAATTAAGTGCTGCCAACTCTTGCCGCCATCGAACAAATTGAGATAACGTCTGAACAAACGGCAAAACCATCCGAATCGGCGGTAACGATCGGCCCTGAACCCAAGCAACCTGCTGAAGATCCTGCCATGCCGACAACTCCAACGCCGCCTCCGGAACACCCACCCCCCCCAAACAGCGATAGTACAACACAGGCGCATCATCACGATGAATCAACGCCTCTATTAGCACCGTCAAACGCGATCGGATTAATCGCTTAAATACCTCCGTATCCAACTGGCCCCGCAGCCGTTCCAACGGAAATTCCGGCAATATCAACCACTCCGATCGAACCAACCCCACGCCCTCTGTCCACTCGTCACAAAACGCCACCTGAGTCCGATTAACCAGCAACGCCGTCTTACGTAATAGCGGAACCTTACACCTCGGAGCTTC
>JAYUEU010000039.1:0-23133 GCA_043739065.1 Synechococcales cyanobacterium
CCTAACTCCGATTTCCTGATTTCCAACGCCGATTCATACAATGCCAACGCCCGATCGTACTGACCCATCGATTCGTACAATAATCCCAAATTATTCAGAGTCGTTGCGGTAGAGGGATGTCGATCGCCTAACTCAGATTTACAGATTTCCAAGGCCGATTCATACAATGCCAACGCCCGACCGTACTGGCCCATCGATTCGTACAATGATGCCAAATTATTCAGACTCGTTGCGGTAGAGGGATGCCGATCGCCCAACTCCGATTGCATGATTTCCAACGCCGACTCCAACAATGGCAACGCCCGATTGTACTGACCCATCGATTGATACAAACCTGCTAAGTTATTTAGACTACTTGCAGTATCGGGATGCCGATCGCCTAACTCCGATTTCCTGATTTCCAACGCCGATTCATACAATGCCAACGCCCGATCGTACTGACCCATCGATTCGTACAATGCTGCCAAATTATTCAGACTCGTTGCGGTAGAGGGATGTCGATCGCCTCGTGAAACTTTAGAAAACTCCAAACAATTTGTGAGCACTGCCTCTGCTCGTTCCCAGAGATTCTGACTTTGCCAAAATCGAGATTGGCCAACGAATAGAAACAGTGGATTGACCTGTTTAGGTAAAAAATAGGTGTAGCGGGTTGCTTCTGCCAAATGAGGAATCGTGAGTTCAACCCGGCGTACAGTCTCTAAGGTTGGCGTTGAAGGAATCGTTTGGGCAATTTCATTCATCACCTGGACAAACATCACTCGTAACTGATCTGCATCGGCTTGGGCCAGAAGCTTATCGCCAAAAAACTCTCTCACCAGTGGATGCAGTTGATATTGCCCACGATCGACTCTCTGAAGCAAATGCAAAAACACCAACTGCTCATCCCGAATCGTCTCCAAATCTTCTTGATCCTGTTGCAACAAACAAGCCTCAACCAGTTGCCAAGGAATAGGAGCCACGGCAAAAATACTCAGCAACCCAGCCACGTTCTGCGCCGCCTCATCCAAATCAAGCCAACTTAACTCAAACGCCTCTCGCACTCCAAGCTGTGCCGTCATCTCCGCCGTCGCGCCCTTAATGGCCGGAGAATCTAAGTGTTTAGTCTGCAATCGCCGCACCATCTCCCCCAACGACAAATCCAACTTCCCCGCCAAATACCGTCCAATCAACTCCACACCCAACGGCAAATTCCCCACCCAACCACACAGCGCCGCCCCCCGCTCTTGCTCCGATCGCAACCTCTCCACACCAATCAACGACTCCAACAACTCCAACGCCGCCCCATCACTCAGCACCGCCAACTCCAGGCGCTGCACCCCCGCACCCAAACTCTCCCGAGTCGTCATCAACACCTGAAACCGAGTATCATTCTGCGGTAGCCAACCCTTCACTGCCCCATAATCCACCACATCATCCACAATCAACAACACCTTCCCCGATCGCCAATGCTGCCAACACCAAGCCACCCGCTTACCCGCATCATCCAACCAATCCGGAACCTGTAGATTCAAGCGCGATTCCCCAAACCCAATAATCTGCAACGCCACCTCATCGCGTCCCCGCAACCAACAAATCCCACCTGGATACTCCGCCGAAAACTTCAGCGCATACTGCAACGCCAACTCCGTCTTCCCAATTCCCCCCATCCCCTGAATCGCCGTAATCGCCAATCGGCTTCCCGCCATCAACTCCGATCGAACCTGCTTCAACACCTCATCCCGACCCACAAACTTCGCCGTCCCACTAAAGGGCAAATTCTGTGGCACTCCGACAATTTCACTCGGAGTCGGTGGGTAATTATGAGTATGTTCTCCACCATAAAAGTTTGTATTATATTCACCCGTCTGAGTATAGTAATTTGTGCCATCTGAATTGGTTTGAGTCATGAGAATTCAGGAAGGATTAAAGGACTAATTCATACAATCAGACACGATCGCCATTACGAATGTTTGTGTTCTCCACCAAAAAAATTCGTATTGTTCGGTCCAGTCTTCGTCATAAAATTCGTCCCACCCGAATTCTGCTGAATCATCAAACTATCATCATCAATCTGCACGATCGTCTGATGCAGTTCCGCCGCTAACTTCCGAACATCCTGCTCAACCGCCGCATCACTCAAAATGCGTCAACACCCGCCCCGATCGACTGCCTCGCCACCTCAGAACCATCCGCAGCCGCCTGCAAAACCTCCGTCGCCTTTTTCGGATCCGTCGTTAGCTTCACACACCGTCCCCACACAAACTTCCCCAACGCCTCGATCGGTGCGATCGCCTTCTCCACAACCTTCTCACCCAGCTTACTACTGACACCTTCGTAGAACTTATCGAGAACAATTTTGCTCAGAAACACGGATGCCGCAGTCGTAATGGGTTCCATAAAATCGCTCGTCCAGAATAATGGGCTATTTTTTTACCTTCACTTTTATACTATCCACTTCCGGAAAGATCAGTACCGATCGCCCCAACCAAACCGGAATTGATTAAAAAGTACGATCGAT
The DNA here is from genome assembly GCA_043739065.1 of Synechococcales cyanobacterium. GTDB lineage: Bacteria > Cyanobacteriota > Cyanobacteriia > Leptolyngbyales > Leptolyngbyaceae > JAAFJU01. The sequence continues at coordinate 2,498 of JAYUEU010000039.1, forward strand.
CCCCAAACACGGTTTAAATCTTTAACAAAACCTTAAGAAAATCATCACTTTTGATAGGCTATCGAAGCGTTCAAGACACTTTATTTATCGTTACAATAGGAAACATAAAGAAACGTAACTGCTTACCGTATGTAAACGTTCCTTAATAAAACTCGCATCAGTTAAATCTTGTATGACAACTTCCCCAGTCTCAAAAGCGGCTCCGGCGTTGTCTCCCGACGCCGATCGTCTAAACTTTCGTCAAGCCATCTCAGTCACGGCCCTAGAACGTCGGGACTATGCCATGCAGACGTGGCTATTCTCCGGCATATTCTGGATGGTAGTGGCAGCGAGTATTGGCGTAATTGAGGCCGTAAAACTTTTTTATCCTGAATTTTTGCAGGGCATTCCCGCCTTAGCCTATGGGCGACTGCGGCCTGTCCATGTGAATATTGGCATCTTTGGGTTCATGAGCATGGGCTATCTGGGGGCGGCGTTTTATATGGTGCCGCGTTTAACCCAGACGGCGCTTTACTCTGAAACCCTCGGAGTTCTCACAGCCTGGGCTTGGAACCTGAATTTAACGGGTGGCGTACTGGCTATTTTGATGGGGTTTAGTAAAGGGAAGGAATATGAAGAGATGCCGTTTCCCTTTGACATGATGGTCGGGCTATTAGAAATTGCGATCGCGGGGAATCTGTTTGCCACCATCACCGTCCGTAAAGAACCTCGGCTCTATGTGTCGCTTTGGTACATTTTGCTTGCAATCATTCCATTTCCTATTTACTACACTCTGGGAAATGTCATGAAATTTCGCGGCATTGAAGATGCGATCGTCAATTGGTTTTATAGCCATAATCTGTTCGGCCTATGGCTCACAACCTTAGGACTCGCGACGCTGTATTACATGGTGCCGAAACAATTGAATAAGCCCTTGTATAGTCATGCCATTTCGTTTTTGGGCTTTTGGACGTTAGCTGCCTTTTATCCTTGGAATGGTGGACATCATGTGATTTGGGGTCCGGTGCCAATGTGGGTAATGTCGGCTTCAGTCACCGCTTCGATCGCAATGTTGATCCCCACGATCGCCACGATGGTCAACTTTGGTGGAACAGCCTTGGGAACTCAAGGTGTAATGAAGCGCGATATTAGTTATCGATTTAGCATTTTGGCCTACTTGTCTTACGTCGGAACCTCGCTCTGGGGTAGCGCCTTAGCGATTATGGACTTGAATGCGAAATTGCATTTTACGAGTACTACAATTGCCCATGTTCACTTGGGATTTGTGGGATTTGGTTTGGCTGGACTAGTCGCGTTTGTTTACTTCTATTTAGAACGATCCTTGAAGCTTGGATATTCTAGAACTCTGGCGGAATGGCATTTCTGGTTAACCACGATCGGGATCATTGGATATATAGTGTCTATGGGCTGGCTGGGTTGGTTGGAAGGTTCAGAATGGGCGGCAGGCAATTCAGTACAGGGCGTGCTAGGACTTCGCTATTGGTATAACGTCGCGCGGGCTGGAAGTGGTGGTTTGTTGTTGATTGGACAATTGATTTTGGTTTGGAATATCTGGAAGACGATGACTTCACCCCCCAGTGATCATGACGGATCAAAGGATTTGAAATCGGTCAGTTTGAATGAAGGAGTTGCCGGATGAGATTTATTCGAGAGTTTCCGATTATTGTTGCATTGTCATTTTTGTTTGGATTAGCCTTTACGGGATTGGTTTTGGGTCCAGTATTTGCTAGTGATATTGCTCAGCCCTCAGCAAAATTAGTCGCCTATACGCCCACTGAACAGGCAGGCCGAAATATCTATGTTCGTGAAGGATGTGTCTATTGTCATTCTCAACAAGTGCGGAACGTGAAGGCCGATCAGAATATGGTGGACGCTTATGGTGTGTCGAAGGCGGGCGATTATTACTATGATCTTCCTCATTTATTGGGCACCTCGCGTCAGGGTCCCGATCTCACTAATGAAGGCCAAGTGTGGGGCAAGGCATCGGGTGAGTTTGCGCGCGAGTATTTGATTGGGCATTTTAAAAATCCCCGTGAATACAATCCGCAGTCGATTATGCCCGCTTACGATTATTTAAGCGATCGTGAACTAGAAGAACTCACTGACTATGTGCAATCCTTAGGAGCATGGAAGGTAACGCCTGATTCTACTGAAGCAGAGGCTCAATTATGATGATTTTCCAATTAATGACTGAACCCATGAAAGCCATGACGGAACCGATGGTTCATGGAAGTTGGTTTGGTGTAGGGGATGGAACGGTTGTTGTTTGGTCGTTGGTGGGTGTTATTGTTCCGATCGGCATATTTTCGATCGTGGCCTTGATCTGGGCGGGCAAAACGGGTCACTTTAAGAATATTCAAGAGATTGCCGATCGGCAGCTTGATATTGAAGATTAGTTCGCAGATCAGTTTACTCAATTCACTTAGTTTATTCAATTCACAAGAGAATCCCAATGAAAATTTTAGTTGTTGCTGACATTTCTCCGACGGCGATCGCGGTCATGGAGTATTTGAAAACATTGTTGACACCGATGAAAGATGCAGCAGTTGAATTGACGATATTGCACATTACGGAACCCGAATTGGCCTATAGCGAAACCCATCCTGACAGTGATGAATCTCCATTAGCTCCGGTGACAAGTTTGCAGGAGTTACATCATATTTTTGATTCCTTAAATAAACTATGTATAATCAATTACGTCACAACTGACGGCAAATTTGCAGAAACGGTATCCAAACAATCAGAACGGGCTGATTTGATCGTCATGGGTCGGCGGAGACGATCGCGCTTAGAGGAAATGCTCTTGGGTAGCCACAGTCAGCTTATTTTGCATCAGGCTAATTGTCCGCTGCTGTTGGTTCCTGAGCCAAAACCTGAAGATCTAGCGCGGAAATTCTTGAGTGTAATTCCAGCTTCAGTTTAGACACAGTTCTAAATAATTTAGGTAGTGGTCTAGATCTATTGTTAAAGGATCTAGACGATGGGCTTAGTCAAGTTTCGATCGCGTTTTTTTAGTAGAAATCTTTACAGGGCACGGTAAGAATCTAGAATGAGTATTATCTCCTTCTAATTCTAAGCCTGAGCAAGACGTAACTGTGTCTCAAGACCTAAATCCCCAGACTTTAAGCCGATCGCTTCTAGATTGGTATCAAATTTCAGGCCGAGATCTGCCTTGGCGAAAAACCCGAGATCCATACAAAATCTGGATTTCGGAAATTATGCTCCAACAAACCCAAGTTAAAACCGTTCTTCCCTACTTCGATCGCTGGCTAAATCTATTTCCTAATCTTGAAGCATTAGCTAGCTCTCCGTTGCAATCTGTGTTGAAAGCATGGGAGGGCTTGGGCTACTATGCACGGGCGCGAAATATTCATAAGGCCGCAATTGTTATAACGGAAGCCTTTTCAGGCCAATTTCCCGACACCTTAAAAAATGCAATGTCACTGCCTGGAATCGGGCGAACGACCGCAGGAGGAATCCTCAGTGCTGCATTTAATCTGCCCTTTCCCATTCTCGACGGCAACGTAAAACGGGTTCTTGCGAGATTAATTAACTTAAGCACCCCGCCCGATCGAAATCTTGCAACCCTGTGGGAAATCTCCGAATCATTGGTTCCACTTGATCAGGGACGCGACTTCAATCAAGCATTTATGGACCTTGGGGCCACAGTCTGCATCCCAAAAGTGCCTAATTGTGTAGTTTGTCCTTGGAATAGCTTCTGTAAGTCGTACAATTTAGGAGTTCAAAATCAAAGACCCATGATCGAACCCAAAGCTCCTATTCCCCATAAAGTGATTGGCGTTGCCGTGATCTGGAACAGCAATCAAGACAACACTATCCTGATCGATCGTCGTAAACCAGAAGGACTTTTAGGCGGAATGTGGGAATTTCCAGGAGGCAAGGTCGAACCGGGTGAAACCCTCCCTGAATGTATCAAACGAGAAATTCAAGAAGAACTCGGAATTGAGATTGCTGTTGATGAATCTCTAATGACGATTGATCACGCCTATAGTCATTTCAAAGTAACCCTCAATGTCTACCATTGCCGTCACCTCAGCGGTATTCCGCAAACCATTGAATGTGACGAAATTAAATGGGTAACATTATCAGAATTGAATGAGTATCCGTTCCCGACGGCTAATTTAAAAATCATTCAAGCCTTACAACAGTTCGGCCCGCGCTTTCCGGTTTTGCCCTGATGGTTAGTCAACCCCATTCTAGAATTATTCGATCGCGATCGTCCCACAAGCATTCTTCCATTTCACCGAAATTGAGATGGGGCGAACGATCGGCCCTTGATCGCGGTCCTGTTGTGGGCACGTTGGTTAACCCCAACCATCGCAACGTCATTGGCACCCACGGCGGCAGCTACGGCATTTATCGCGCGCTTTCCGTTGCATCCGGCGAATTAGATCCTCGTCATCAGCCGCTATTTGAGCATACTGAACCCTTGATTACGATCGGGTCTAATGAGGCTTGGTTTGACCCGATGAAAATCATATCGCTTGATCCTTGGGGTGCGATCGTTACCGAAGTGTTTGCGCCGCTGATTCAAAAGGGCTATCAAATTCGTCCGACTATCGCAATTACTCAAGCGCATTTAAATTTACCAGAAATTCAGAATGCGATTTCTAAAGGAACGTTAACCATTGACGGTGAGATTCTAAAACCGAATGGATCGATCAAAGTAACGAAGATTGCGATCGACCCGGTTTGGTATCTTCCAGGCATTGCAAAACGATTAGGAATTGATGAACAATCCTTACGACAAGCGCTTCACGATCAAACAGGTGGAATGTTCCCAGAATTTCTAAATAATCATGACTTAAAAGTATGGTTACCGCCGATCGGGAATACTACAGTATATATTTTCGGCAATGCGGATCAAATTCATAATGAATCACGAGAATTAACATTGCGGGTGCATGATGAGTGTAATGGCTCTGATGTTTTCGGGTCCGATATTTGTACCTGTCGGCCCTATTTAATTCAGGGTATTGAAGAAAGTATCAAAACAGCACAGTCAGGCGGAACGGGCATTGTGACCTATTTCCGAAAGGAAGGTCGAGCCTTAGGAGAAGTGACTAAGTTCTTAGTTTACAATGCTCGAAAACGTCAGGGCGATCGGACGGATCAATATTTTGAACGAACCGAATGTGTGGCGGGAATTCAAGATGCACGGATGCAGGTATTGATGCCGGATGTTCTGCATTGGTTAGGCGTAAAACGGATCGATCGCCTTGTTTCAATGAGCGATCATAAATACAATGCGATTGTTAATTCAGGCATTCAAGTGATCGATCGGATTATGTTAATTGATGACTTAATACCTCTAGATGCGCGGGTAGAAATTGAGGCAAAAAAGGCCGCAGGATACTATAGTTCGTAAAACATCAAGTGCGTAACAGTATATTAATAGACAGTGCCCGACCAATTGATCGTTTGGGTAGTTGATCGGCTGCCGAGCGATCGAATAGCTTTAATTTCCACTTGTACATCATTTCCGGTTTTAAAGGTGTCTGATGGAACTGGAAGCGCGCCCAAATTTAATACAAAACGATTGTAATCTCGCGTCACTAAATTCTTTGGAAGTACTCCTTCATAATAAGTTTCAGCATTGTTAGACCGATTTGGAATGCCATTCCCACTACCACTCTTTATTTTGACTGAAAATTGAGTCTCAACTAGATCAGATTTTGCCGCCGAATCAATTACTGCCAGTGTAAATTTACGATCGTGGTTATCGCTAATTCCCGGATTCAACTTTGTCACATCCCGTTGATGAACTATGGCATTAATGCTCATTACAGCACCTTTAGATGTATCTACTTGTTCTACCACTGACCAGAGTTCTTTATCTTTAAATTCAAACCCAATTTCACCATTCTCCTGTAACCTCACAGTAGTGGCTTGTGTGGCATAGTTATCAATCACCGATTTAGCGTTCCATTTCACTATGGCCGTTTTTTCAAGGCGATCGCGATATTCTAAATACTCATCACTAATCTTAGAATTCATCTGCAATAGTGCCAACGCACCAGATTTCTTATACCATCGGTTCAGAGTAAGGGAAATAGGTTGAGCTGCAATAGTTGACAATGATTCAGTATACAAAGGATTGTCCCCCGCGATCGCTGTTTTGCTAGCAATGATTCTAAGCTGCCCCATGTTGCCATTGCTGCCATTAGAACCATTACTTCCACGAGAACCTGGATGCCCTGGCTTGCAAGTGTAGGTTTTATCATTCACTTTCCAACTCGATACCGGGCACTCACATCCACGAGTTCCACGGGAACCCCGACCGCCAGAACCTCCACGACCAGGCGATGAATCGACTAATACTTGTCGCAAATCCGATCGATTTTGGTAATAGATTGTCAGATCACCGCCATTGCCCCCATTACCGCCCTTACTACCAGACAAACCAGATTCTCCATTCGCCATCGTAATATTCTTGGCCGCTTTCCCCACATCTGAATTATGGCACCGAGATGAATTGTTTGAGGAATAGTGTCTGTTGTAATTGTCGTCGTTATCATCGTTATTATTCCAAGAATCATACCGATTACTATTAGGTCTAGCCCCATCGGCTCCAGGAGCACCATCGGTCCCAGAAAGATTTAAAAATAATGGTTGTTGTGGGTCTAGAAAAATAGTTCGAGAGTCACCATTTTGCCCATCATAACCGGATTGTTCCGCCTGAGCAGGAGCCACATAACTCATTGCCGCCATCAACAAGCCGTAGATTACAACAGCATTTAATTTGGATTTCAACATAGCAAGATCAGGAATAATAGCGATAAAAAATATTATTCCAAAGATGACGGTGCTTATGCAACGATCGTTCCTGATTCTAGAGGACGTTTGAAAGTCTTTTCATTTGTACTAAAAACCGATCCTCTAAATCCATCTTAAAAAAGAGGAACTATGAATTGGCTTCTAGTTTCCCCCTTTTTTGTGATTCATTTAAAAGAACTTGATCTTTTTGGACGCATAGAGACACATTCTCAAGAGAACAAGACCTTCTTTAAAATGGGCGATATTCGAGGTGCCGTAGACACGCGGTTGATAGCGAACGGGCACATCGACTAAATGAAGCCCCAACTTGGTCGCGCCAAACAGTAAATCAAAGTCACCAAACGGATCAAAGTCACCAAAATATTCGCGTCCCGCCACTAATTTTTCGTAGTCATCGCGGTGAATCACTTTTGTGCCGCAGAGCGTATCCTTTAAGGTTTGTCCCAAGAGAAAAGAAAAAGCAAGACTGAAAAATTTGTTAGCCAGATTATTAATCCAGGGCATCGCTTCCCCCGATCGCGGATAGACAAGGCGCGATCCATTAATAAATTCTCCCCGACCAGAGGCAATTACGTCAAAAAACAACGACAAGTCTTCGGGCTGAACCGTCAGATCCGCATCCAAAATCATCAACACATCACCCGTCGCCCGATCGAATCCGAGTCTCACCGCATCGGCCTTTCCCTTTCCCGTTTGCTGGAAGGCGCTGAGCTTAAATTCAGGATGACCGCTCTCGACAACGCGCTGAATTTCCTCCCAAGTCCGATCGTTGGAATGACCTTCAACAAAAATAACTTCAGTATGACAACCCAACTTAGGCAACCGATCGATCGCGTTGGCAATATTCCCTGCTTCATTTCGGGCAGGAATGACCACAGAACAGCTTAAAGTCGGTCTCTCAGGCTGGGGTTGAGGACGGGCGATAATGGTATTAGTGAGGCCTAGGTGATTCAGTCCGGGGAGTTGCACCAAGACTCGGTTGGCGATCGCACTGAGCAACGGGACTCCCTTGGGGAAAAGAAAACGTCGCCCAGTTTTGACGGTTTGATAGCCCGTAATGGTCAGCAAATTTTCTACATCATGCATCGAAAGCCAGCTTTGGGGCGGCTGGGGACGGCGTTGGCCAATCTTTTCAGCAGCGGTCAAAAGTGGCTGCCATAGGTAGTTATGAAAGGTGATAATCAGGCGGGTGCGCGGACCACTAAAAAGATGTAATCGCTGGAGAACGGCTTGAATGTTGCTCAGATGTCCGAGGATACCTGACAAAATAATAAAGTCAAAGGGGACGCGAGGTAAGCCATCGGAAGATCCGGCTGAAATATCGTCGGGTGTGAAGGTTTCAGCATCCAGGCAGTGAAAGTGTAGGTGTGGATGTTTGGCTTGGGCGATCGCAACTAAGTTTTCAGAAAAATCAATTCCGATTCCCACTCCTGGTTTGACCCGCGCCAATAAATCTCCCGTCCCACAACCAATTTCCAAAACCCTAGCACCGGGGGAAATAACAAATTGATGGAAGATTTCTAGATCGCGGTAATAACAACGATTACGGCGGTTCCAAGAATCGAGTTCTGGGGCAATGCGATCGAAGTAATCTCGGGTGATGGCTTTTGATCCATCTTGGGGGCATATCGCGGGCGACGAGCTAGTAAGGGTCATGGGGATTTGGAGGGGTAAACGGATAGAGCGTGCAGTGAATAGAGCGTGGAGTGAAACTGAATAATTAAAAAAGGTTGAACTGAAAGGTTGAACTGATGTTTCGTTTCTTCCAATGAGATTTATCTAACGTGATGAGTATTACAAGTTATGGCGAGGTTTTGTACGATCGGCTTGTAATTTAAGCATAAATCTCTAAAAAATCTGTCCAATTACGGATTCTTTTGACAGAATGAATCACTAGTAATTTCGCCTTTTTGTTCTGAACGATCGCATAGACTGATACGGTTTGCTGTATTTAGCGTCTTGTTTTCAGTCAGCATAAGGGTGGCATGTAAACAACGTTTCCTATTTGGGTAGGGGTATTCGGTAAAAATGGTCCAAACTAAACAGTTTTCTCCCCGGCAATTTGGATGGGTTTGTGCGTTGGTCGCATCTGCCGCCCCGCTGACGACATCTTTCATGGTCTTGAGTGCTGCTGCGGCTATAGTGCCGTCTACGGGAACCCAAAGTGCCATAGCAGCCACGGGTGTGACGGTTGCCAAAGGCACAAAAGTTCGGATTCATAGCAGCAACAGTATGGTTTCGATGAACGGTGCTTTAAAAAATAAATTTGCCACTCAGTTCGCTGGGTCTTCGGTGGATGTGTCTCAAACGAGTGCGATGAAGGCACTAGAAGACGTGTTGGCTGGACGGGCAGACTTGGCGGCGATCGGACGACCTCTGACGGAGCAAGAAAAGGCGCAGGGTTTAGTCGCATCGATCATTGGCCGAGACAAAATTGCGGTGGTGGTGAATCCTCAAAATCCATTTACAAAGGATCTAACAATTCCAAAATTTGCACAAATATTCCGAGGCGAAATCACCGATTGGTCACAATTGGGCGGCGCTAAGGACAAGATTACCTTTGTCGATCGGACTGACAGCGACACCCGTCAAGCATTGGCCAGCTATCCAGCCTTCAAAAATTCACCCTTAGAATCAGGTAAAAATGCAGTCAAGCTCACCGACACCAGCATGAAAGCACTGATTTCGAGTTTAAAGGGTTCGGCGGTTAGCTTTATCCCCGCAAACCAAGCTAGGACGAGCGATAAGCTCCGAACGCTGACCATGGATGGCGTATTGCCCACGAGTCCCCTGTATCCATTTTCTCAGCCGCTATATTACGTCCATAAACCGGATGCAAATGGTGGGATGAGTAACCCGGTTAAGGCATTTTTGAGCTTTTTGGGAACTGAAGTCGGTCAAAATACGATTCGTCAGTCGGGTATTGCTCAGGTGCAGAAACCTGGTCCTGAGCAGGTTGCACCGATCGCAGGTGAGAAAGTGGCCAAAATGGAAGCGGGCGGCGGTAAAGTCTCCGGCACGCCGTTCCGTCCAGCAACGGGCGAGCCTTCCGGGATAGAAAGTACAGTTGGTGCGAGCAACGCGGAAAATTCTAACAACACCTTAGCTACAGAAGCCGATGGAAATCTGTTCGGGGTGCCGTTCCCCGGTTGGCTGAAGTGGTTGCTTCCCCTAGGTTTACTCGGCACTGGGTTGCTGTTGCTGTTGTTGCCGAATAAGCGCGATAACACTAATACCACGGTCCCAGGCGGCGATGACGATCGTAACGATTCTGGATTTGGTACTCCACTGCTGGGTGCTGACGAGGCAGAAAAAAATGCAGCACGGAATAGAACTGAAATCCTAGGGAATACATCCAATGTAGGCAGCGCGGCGACGATCGGTGGATTGGCGGCGGGTGCGGCGGGTGCGGCGGGTGCGGCGGCAATAGTGAAGGGCCAAGACGGTCGTGATAATTGGAGCGAAAACGATGGCGCACCTTACATTCGTGATGAGACGGATTTGAGCTTGGGCGCTCAGGTGACGGATGCAGCGGGTAATGCCGTGGATAGTACGACTCCAATTTTAGGGAATGTCGCAGGTGTGGGCGCGGCGGAAGGTGTAGCAACGGGTGTAGTCAGCGAGACGGCGGCTTGGGAATTCCTGAAAGGGGAGGAAAAAGAGGCTGAAGGTGCGGTGCAAGATATTCAAGGTTCGGGTGCAACGGTGCTGCCTAAAACTAACACCAACCTAGATGCGCCCCACATTACCGTTCCTCCTGTGGATGGCCCTGGTAATTTCTCGGCGGATCAAAATTGGTCCTTTGATAACAACGCGGCGGCGGGTGCGGCGATCGGCAATACGGCAAATCTACCCCGAACTGGGCTGGTGAGCGATCGTTCTACCATTGTGATTGCGCCCCAAAATTCGCGTGAAGCAGTGGTCCGTTGGCAACTGACGGAAGTCCAAAAGCGCGATGCAAGACAACAAGGCGGCACAGATTTTGCATTACGTCTCTATGATGTGACGGGCATTAATCCAGAAAGTGAAGTGCTGGAAAACTTCTATCAGTACGACTGCAATGAACTAACTCAAGAGTTGCGGATTGAAATTCCGGTTCCATCTCGGGATTATGTTATTGAAGTGGGTTATGTCGATCGGGCTAGTGGATGGTACGGTATTGCCCGATCGCATTCTGTTCATATTCCATCGGCTTAATTGAATTGAGGTGAATTGAATAATTAAATAAAAAAGCTCCGGAGAACCAAAACGCTTCGGGGCTTTTTATTTATGATTATTTTTATTGGTGGTTACATTAGCAACATTCCTAGCGCTTCAATTTTGCCCGAAGTCGTTCCCCAAACATTGTCACCTCAGGAATTCGTAATTGGGATGCGATTGCTCCAAAGACCAACAACCCCACACCACCCGCACCACACAACTCAATCCCTAACGTCACAAATCCTTTGGCTCCCAGTGAATTCTGCATCAGCGTCAGAATCCAATAACTAACTCCACCTGAAATCAAACTTGAAAGAGTTAAGCCCACAATTGAAATACCCCACGATCGCCAAGGCAAACCATTCAACTTACGATTTAGAAAATACGTCAGGGCAATTAACGACAATACATTCACACTAACCGTTGCCAATACTAAACCCTGCACTCCAAAGGGTAATAGAAAATAATCAAATAGCGCATTCAAACCAATATTAACAATACTAATTTTAAACGGCGTATCACTATCGCCCAACGCATAAAACACCCGAACCATGACATCACGGCCCAAATAGACAAACATTCCAAAGGCATAGGCTATCAATACTGCCGCAACTAAGGCCGATGAGGCTGGGTCAAAGGCATAGCGCTCATAAACAATCTGAACAATAGGTTTCGACAGCACAATCATCAGCGCACCTAAAGGCAGCATCGCCGTCGCCGTAATTAATAATCCCTGACGAATTCGTTGCTTTAATTCATCCCAATGTTGCGGATCGGCCAGCTTTGAAAAAATCGGCAAAAATGGCACCAAAATCATACTGGACAAAATCCCCAACGGAGTCTGGACCAAAAGATTGGCATAGTCTAACGCCGACACCGCTGCACTGGGATTTGGTAAATAAGACGTGAATTGCATATCTGTATAAACATTAATCTGCAACATTCCTGATGCAAATAACGCTGGACTCATGAGCCGAAGTACCTTTTTAACTCCCGGATTCTTCAGATCAAGCTGAAACTTAAATCCCCCGAGTCCTTGCTGTTGCTGAGCGATCGCCTGCGCCCCCCACTGCAATACTGTGCCCACGACAAATGATCCAGCCAACACCATCCCAGCCAGTGCCGCATTTTCAGGACTCGTCAACCGACTGCCCAACAGTGCCCACAGCCCCGCCACACCGCCCACCATTGCCACACTCGACAGCAACGGACTAATAGAAGGCAACCAATAGACATCCGCTGCATTCAACGCTCCAAACCCAATCCCAATCATTCCCGCAAACCAAGCCGTCGGGGCCATAATCCGCAATTGTTGAATGGCCATTTCCCGAACTGCTGTGCCTTCTGCTGTCTGGGTCAAGCCGGAAGCCATCAAGGTAATTAACTGTGGCGCGAAGACCACTATCACCACAGTGACCGCCAACATTACCAATCCCACCAGCGTCGAAATGGATTGAATAATGGTTGCTGATTCTTTATTATCTTTTTTGGCCAGCACACTAACGAGGGAACTGTGAAATGGCCCGTTAATTCCGCCCAACAGGATTAAAAATAAACTGGGAATAATGCTGGCGTACTGATATGCACCATAGGGTGCGCTGGTCCCAAACGCTGCGGCCAAAACGACCTGACGCATTAGCCCAAAGACTTTGCTGATGAGGGTTGCGATCGCGACGATGGAGGCAATATTGACGATCGATCGTTTTTGGGGAGCGGGTTCGGTCACGGCGGTAGGTTAGCGTAGAACAGTGTCTATTTAAGCACTCTCTGGCTCGTTGCTGTCGTTCACGATTTGAGAAGTTTATGATTTGAGACTTTGATCGCTGTTCTCGTGTTACCAGTGTTCCAGATTTCAATAAAGTTTAGTTTGGGAAAAATCACTAGATTGATACGCCAACCAAATCGATCGTCTTTCCATAGCCATTTGGAGCATGGATGATGGTGATTCGATCGTCCAAATTCAGAGGAATCACATGATCAAAAACACCAAACAACCCTGTAATCGAAATTTGAGCAATTCGCATAGTATCCTCTCAATAGTTCAACCTAACCACGACTGCCCATCTCCGAAATACAAGCAATCACAATTCCCATAATCGATCCAATCAAAACCTGAAATGGAGTATGGCCCAGTAACTCTTTCAAATGAATCTCAGTTAAATGATGATCGCCCGCAAATAACTCCTCAATCATTTGATTTAGAATCTTCGCTTGTTTGCCTGCCGCTTGTCGCACACCCGCCGCGTCGTACATCACAATGATCGCAAATACAGTCGCGATCGCAAACTCCCCACTATCCCATCCCTTACGCAATCCAATATCTGTGGCTAAGGCCGTCACTAAGGCCGAATGAGAACTCGGCATTCCGCCACTTTCAAAAATGACGCGAAAATTTAGTTTGCCATGATAAATGAGTTCCACAACCACCTTGCTGAGTTGGGCAAGAACACAGGAGAGAAGCGAAACAATGAGAACGTGATTGTTTAGGACAGAGCCAAAAGATTGCATCGGATAGGGTTTCGCTTGGGTAAATGTTAAGGCTAATTCTTTCGGGCAGTAATATAGTCTGCGATCGCCATCAACGGTAAGGCTTTTTCACCAAACCCAGAGACTTCGGCTTTCGCTTGATGAACTAACGCTTGAGCTTGGCGTTTAGATTCGTCTAGTCCCCAAAGTTTAGGATAGGTCGCTTTTTCAGCCGTTAGATCCTTACCCGCCGATTTGCCTAGTTCTTCGCTGGTGGCCGTAATATCCAAAATGTCATCGACAATCTGAAACGCCAGACCAATATTTTTCGCATAACGCAGAAGTTTTGAACGATCGACCTCGTTAGCCCCGCCCACAATTGCTCCCGTCAAAACTGCCGCTTCCAGCAATGCCGAAGTCTTGTGATTGTGAATAAACGTCAGGGTTTCGATCGGAATATTAGGGTTCCCCTCAGACTCAATGTCCACAACTTGGCCGCTAACCAAATCCCCCATCGCCCGCCCCAGCCGTGAAATCACTTCTAAAACGCGATCGATCGGCACATTTCGCGTTTCTTTCGCCACATATTCAAAAGAATAGGCCAACAGCCCATCCCCCGCCAAAATTGCCACCGCATCTCCGTAAACCTTGTGATTGGTCGGATTCCCGCGCCGAAAATCATCATTGTCCATGGACGGCAAATCATCATGAATCAGCGACATGGTGTGAATCATTTCCAATGCACAGGCCGTGGGCATGGCTTGATCTATTGTCGCTCCGACCAGTTCTGCGGTGGCGAGACACAAAATCGGACGCAATCGCTTTCCTCCCGCCAACAGGGAGTAACGCATTGACTCAAAAACGGTCTCAGGGTACTGCACAGGGAGCGCATTGTTCAGAGCAGCCTCGACCAATTGTTGCTTTTGCTTCAGATATGACTTGAGATCAAATCCCGTCAAATTTATTTTTTCGCTCGTTGCTACCATTTCAGCTTTCTCCCTTGAGTCCCCAGTCTTAAGATAATAAAAGAAACATGATCACTTAATCCATGATCATGTTGATACAACATGGGTAAAACTATGGCGTAAATCGTTTTTTATAACTTTCTACCGTATTACATAGCAGCATCGCCACCGTCATTTGCCCCACTCCGCCCGGAACAGGAGTGATGTAACTGGCAATCTCCTTCACGGCTTCAAAATCCACATCGCCCACTAGTCGGCTCTTTCCGTCGGGCAGGGTAATCCTGTTCATGCCAACATCAATCACCACGGCTCCCGGTTTCACCATATCGGCTGTGACCAAATTGACCTTCCCGACCGCCGCCACCAAAATATCCGCCTCTCTCGCAATATCCGCCAAACCTTCCGATCGGGAGTGTGCGATTGTAACGGTTGCATTTTTTTCTAGCAACATTAGCATTTGCGGCTTACCCACTAAAATACTGCGGCCAATGACCACTGCTTTTTTGCCCGCGATCGGAATTTCGTAGGCTTCGAGCATTTTCATCACACCCGCTGGCGTACAGCTCCGCAAGCCCTCATCACCGCGAACCAAACGGCCTAAGTTATCGGGGTGGAGGCCATCGGCATCTTTACGAGGATCGATCGCCAATAGCAATGCCGTCGAGTCTAAATGATCGGGCAGCGGTAACTGAACCAAAATCCCATCGACCCGATCGTCTTTATTCAGGGCTTCAATCGTTTCGACCAACGTCTCTTGAGTTGTCTCGGTCGGAAAATGCTTACCAAACGAGATCATGCCAACCTTCGCACAAGCTTTTTCCTTGTTGCCGACATACGCTGCACTGGCCGGGTTATCGCCTACCATCAGAACGGCCAAACCAGGCGATCGTCCATTTTTGGCGGTCAGGAGTTGAATTTCGGTAGCCATCTCGCTATAAATTTTGGCCGAGAGGGCTTTTCCGTCAAGCAGTTGGGCAGTCATTGGACACACGCTTCTGGGATAGACAGATTCTAGTCTCTCAGATCTGGTCTGCTGCGATCGTAAATCCAAAAGAAATTTAAATTATCTGGTGTAAAAAATTAGATTTGCACGCTACACTTTGTTTTTTGCTGGGAAAGCAAATTTGGGTAATAAATTCCTTGCATTTAAATTTTTCATCGCCTTAAATACCAAGATGACCCGGCAGGCTATGGCTTTGTTTAATCCTAAAATGAGTTTTAAATTCTCGAAAATAGCGCTAACTAGCTTAGTTCTAGTAGGAACGATCGCTCTAAGCAGTTGCGTTCCCACGGTCTCCACATCGACTATTCAGACCCAGCCACTAGGCCAAACAGTCGAAGTAAAGGGCAAAGTTATTACCATTGCACCCATGATCAGTCAGGTGGCCTACGAAGTTCAGGATAGTGCCGGGTCGATTTGGGTGATGAGCCAAAAACAACCGCCCAAACTAGACAGCGAGATCATCATTGTAGGCCAAGTGAAATTTGAGTCTATTCAGGTAGAAGGTCAAGAAATCGCAGAGCGCTATATCTTAGAAGATTAGGCTACCCACAAGATTAGGTTAGTCCTTACATCCCAAACTTTCGCGAGTATTGTTGCCCGTTGTGGGGTTTGTGCCCGATGCAACTTTGCACAAAAGACTAACTGTATACCGATCGATCAGCGCATCGGTAAAATCGACATTGGTAATATCTGTCTCCTGAATGACGGTACTGGTGAGCGTCGCGCCCGTAAGATTGGCATTGCGGAGATTCGATTTATACAGCGTTACCCGATCGATCAACGCATTCGTCAAGTCCGTTTCACTCAAGTTTGCGCCGTAGAGATCGGCTTTCGTAAACATCGCGCCTTTCAGATTGGCCCCTTGTAAATTAGCATCACGCATTTCCGCCGCGACAAAGACTCCACCATTTAAGTCTTCACCTGCAAAGTTGCGTCCGGTGAGGTCCGTATTGGTGTAATTGATGGTGTTACTTTGCGCTGCTGCACTTGGGGCGAAAGAGAACAACCCCAATCCAACCATAAAACTCATACAACAGACCCATAGCCCGGTCAAAATGCTGATCCCCGATGACCCCCGATCGGTCTTAGACCATCGTGAATTCTGTATCATTTGCATCGACCTGATAAAAAATCGCATGGATAATGCCTGTGTTTTTTGCCTCTTCATTGTATCAATTTGTGCATCAATTCATGAGCTTCAAAATAGATTTATGACCTTCAAAAGAGAGCTAATTAAAGTAACTCTCACATTTTTGCCGATTGAATCCTAGTCTTAACTATCTTTTTTAAATGTCTTCTAAGGTCGATCGATAGTTATCTCTAAAGTTGTTTTTAAAATATTACTTTAGAGATAGAACTGAATAATTTTTAACAAACTAAATATAGGTTTAAATTCGCTCAAACTCTTATCTAGATTTGATTAGAGCCCTCTATTTGTATCAACATTGCTAAAACTTATATTCCTATTTCTACGATCTTCTACTATAATAAAACTTAGGTTTACTCCTAATCCTTTCAGTCTTGAAAGGAAGGATTGATTGTGAAACTTATTTTCATGAACTACTTTGAAAGTGAAAAGTGTAGGACAATTTGATTATCATCTTTTTAGTCTAGTCCGTCATTTATCAAATCCAAAATCAAACTTAATTTAAAATTCATTAAACCCAATCGTAGTTGAATCTACGGCTTTTACGGTGTTTATGTATTAATTTGATTTCGTGATTCTTTCTTTCATATTCGGTATTTAGAGTCAGAAATCTTGCTCTAAGTTAATTCAATCTAGCTTGTTGAATAGCGCTATTAATACACCACTATTCATCGAACTCTGCGTAGCTGCAATTCTGAAATTCATTGGGACTTTAGAATCCTGAAACTATTAATCTTTCTTTTGGGAACGTAGATAGTTTCGCTCGTTTAAATTTCCTACATTTTTCGATTTTGCCAAGCGACACAGTGTTCAGTCACTACACTCAGGAGGTTTTAATATGAAGATTGCTCAGATTGCTCCCCTTTGGGAATGTGTTCCACCCCCGGCCTATGGCGGCATTGAACTTGTGGTTTCGCTCTTGACTGATGAGCTAGTCCGGCGAGGTCATGAAGTAACATTGTTTGCCTCTGGTGATTCCACAACACTGGCCAAATTAGAATCGGTTCATCCTCAAGCTCTTCGCCTTGATAAAAATGTTAAGGAGCCTGGTATTTATGAAATGCTTCAGCTTAGTAATGTTTACGATCGAGCGGCTGAATTTGATGTCATTCATTCCCATATGGGCTGTGGTGCATTGCCCTATTCTCGACTCGTAAAAACGCCAACATTACATACATTGCACGGCATTTTTACGCCAGACAATCGTAAAATGTTTTCCCGTGCAAAGAGCCAACCTTTTATCAGTATTTCTAATAACCAGCGAGATCTAGAATTAGATCTAAATTGTACGGCTACCGTATACAACGGAATTGATGTTGACCGCCATAAGTTCCATGCAACGCCCGATGAGCCGCCTTATTTAGCATTCTTGGGTCGGATGTCCGTTGAAAAAGGTCCACACAATGCGATCGCAATTGCCAAAGCAACTGGATTACCTCTCAAAATGGCAGGCAAAATTGATCCCGTAGATGTGGATTACTTTGAATCTGAAATTAAACCGCACATTGATGGCGTACAGATTCAATTTCTAGGCGAAGCCAATCATATTCAGAAAAATGAACTAATGGGGCGAGCCATAGCAACCCTATTTCCAATCACCTGGCGCGAACCGTTTGGGCTAGTGATGGTTGAATCTTTGGCCGCAGGTACGCCTGTGATTGCCATCGAATTAGGTTCGACTTCGGAAGTCATTACCCCCGACGTTGGGTTCCTCTGTGACACGCTGGCGGAATGTATTGAAGCCGTAGCTAAGGTTAGGACAATCGATCGATCGCAATGCCGCGATCATGTTCGTAAAAACTTTAGTGTTCAATCAATGACAACGGGCTATGAAATGGCCTACCAAAGTTTGATTGGATCGAAGTTTACTCATAATAGTTTCGTTCGACATAATCCGCTGTTGCAGCTTGCTTCTTAGGATTCTCTAGTTCGATGATTTCCTCATTCTAAGTTTATTTGACGTCTTGTTTGATTTCAAGTTTGTTTAATTTCTCTTTAGTTTTAGGTTCTCTATATATGAATATGGCTCAGCATCTGAATCAACAGAAAAGCTTTGTACTTTATTCCCGTCGTCAGGCGATCGCCTTAATATCAGATCATGGCGATCCAGCGGCGGATATTGGTCGCGAGGAAGCAGGCGGACAGAATGTATATGTGCGTCAAGTGGGCGAGGCATTGGCGAGATTGGGTTGGCAGGTTGATATGTTCACGCGAAAGAGCAAGACAGATGATGATGACATCGTGCAACATACGCCTCATTGTCGGACCATTCGATTGAAAGCTGGCCCAGAGTCATTTGTTCCGCGAGATGAAATTTTTCAATATATGCCGGAATTTTTGGCTTCATTCCAAGCCTTTCAAACCAAAGAAGGAATGATTTACCCGCTGATTCATTCAAATTATTGGATGTCTGCTTGGGTTGGACTACAGCTTCAAGCTAAACAACGAGCGCAACTGATTCATACCTATCATTCCCTCGGTGCGGTGAAGTATCAGTCTGTCAAAAAACAGCCCGCTATTGTCTCAACTCGGCTGGCTATTGAACGTGATGCCTTAGAGCAATCCGATTGTGTAGTCGCCACAAGTCCGCAGGAATTAGACCATTTACGGAGTTTAGTGTCGGCGAAGGGCCATGTAGAAATCATTCCCTGCGGCACGGATATTAAAAATTTCAAACGCTTGTCCCGATCGCAAGCCCGGTTACAGCTCGATATTCTATCTCAAGAACGCGTCATTCTATATGTTGGCCGATTTGATCCACGCAAAGGAATCGAAACCCTAGTTCGGGCCGTGGCTAAACTGAAAATAGAACAACCTGATGCACCCTTGCGATTGGTCTTGGTGGGTGGAAGCGAACCGGATCGGTCCGATGGTTTGGAGCGTTTGCGGATTGAGGGTTTAGTTCATGAACTGGGGATTTTTGACTGTACGGTGTTTGCGGGCCGGGTGGGCCATGATAATTTGCCGCTGTTTTATACTGCTGCCGATGTCTGCGTCATTCCGAGTCACTATGAGCCGTTTGGATTAGTGGCGATCGAAGCTATGGCCTGTGGAACACCTGTCGTGGCTTCGGATGTGGGCGGATTGAAATTTACGGTGATTCCAGAGGAGACTGGGCTTTTGGTGCCAGCGAAGGATGTGGATGGATTTGCTGAGGCGATCGATCGTCTCTTGGGCCACAGTATATGGACGCAGACCGTTCGACGAAATGCAGCGCTGCGGGTGCAACAGAACTTTAGCTGGGAAGGGGTTGCGATTCAGTTGAGTGACTTATATCGCAGGTCTTTAGCTCAGTCGATTACTCAGCCAGCGATGACTGAACCGCAAGTGGTAGCATCGGCTTCTTACCGTCTAGCTTCTTAGGCTCCATTCTGGTTCCACGGATGAAGACTCTTGTCCTATGATGGACATACCAAGAATCTTCATCCCAGTAGCCATGGTCGCTTCTATTTCAGTTGACTCTATTTCGGTTGACATTGGTGCGGTTACTTATCCCGACTGCGATGGCCAGCCAATGTCTGACAATACAAAACAGTTTCGCTGGATTGTTACAATTAAAGAAAATCTAGAGATCCTGTTTGCTGATGACCCCAATGTCTTTGTGGCTGGGGATTTGTTGTGGTATCCCGTTGAGGGCAATAATAAGTTACGTCAAGCGCCCGACACAATGATAGCGATCGGTCGTCCCAAGGGCGATCGTGGATCCTATCAACAATGGAAAGAAGAAAATATTGCGCCTCAGATTGTATTTGAGATTTTGTCTCCGGGAAATCGCATGGGAGAAATGAACCGAAAGTTCAAGTTTTATGAGCAGTACGGCGTTGAGGAATATTACATTTACGACCCAGACCGAATTGATTTTAATGGCTGGATTCGTGCGGGCGATAGTTTAGAATCCATCGACTTCCAAGAAAACTTTGTCAGTCCACGTCTAGGGATTCGGTTTGAGTTGCAAGATCCAAGTCCATTGGTGATTTATCGACCAGATGGTCAGCCTTTTATGGGATTTATAGATCTCGATCGCCTTAGACAGCAAGCAAATAGTCGGGCTGATCGC
>JAYUEU010000040.1:0-15616 GCA_043739065.1 Synechococcales cyanobacterium
GGTTTCTGTAATTGCCTCATAAAGCCATTCTTCTTCGAGAACAAATTCGCTCTCGGGGTGGCGCACAAATGGTAAGTGAGCGTGGAGAACCAGTGCAACATATCCATTGCTCATAAAAACTCTCTTGGGAAGCCAAGACCTAGAACGCGATCTAGTAACGCATTGTAGGCTATAACGCTCCAGCCCGAAGGTTTATCCAAGACAGTTTTTAGGGAGAGGGAATAGGAATGAATTCTGGCTGATGAGTGCGGGGATTTTTAGAAAGTTTGACGAACTGGATAGCACACGTTCTACTGAAGCAGCTCAAGAACTTTTGCTTACCTCTGAACATGACTGCGGACTACGCACGGTACGATCGAAAATGCGATTGATTAATCGGATCAGTCAAGATCTTAGCCCTCTACCTCTATACCAATCTGAAAATCCCTACAATTTGAGCCTTATGCAGCAAACTCTAGCAAATCGGCTTCGCGATCATTACGTAAATGAACTAAATTTTGATTCTTTTGCGGCGCAACCGCTGTCAGAACGGGTAGCACGATCGGTTCGCTTGGCAGAATCTGAGGCAACCCATAGGCTTGAGCAGCACCATAATTTACCCGCCATCCCAAATCCCTTAATGACGATAAGGTGAGCGCACTCACGGGCATGACGGTGCCATTGGGTTCGATAAACGGGGTCAGTAATTCCTGTTTAAAGACCGATTCGCTCCAATGGGCATAAACTTCATCGATCGGCACAGCCACCCCTTGCTCCACTTGACCCAAAAGTTCACCATAGGCAAAGCCTGCGTAGGTATTCCCGTTGTAAGTCTGGGTTGTACGGTTGACCAGCGATCGGCCAATGGTTTGATTCAAGGTTGGGAACATGATCGGCTCCCAAATTGTCCCAAATCCCAGCGTGTGGGCAAATTCGTGCAACATTACCGATCGTAAATAATTGGGGTCACTATTAAATAAATCAAAGCGCACCGTATTCAAGATCGCCTCGCCACCAACCAAGAACAGACTGCCATTGCTTGTGCTGACTAATGGAGTGCCTGAGGCCAAATTTGATACGACATCTGCTGCGCCCAATATGTTGATAGTTAAATCCTTAAACTGAGTAATTGCACTGCGCTCAGGAATAACCTCTTCCCAGAACCTCGCCGCCGAAGCGATCGCATCTCTCGCCGACTGATTCAAAGTCTCCGTGCCTACTCCAAAATTCAGGATTAACTTGAACTTATTGATATCGGTCAGAGCGGGAATAAAATTGCTTGATAAACTATACAGCCCTGTTTGGGGACCCTTAACTCGAATTAGATAGTTTCCAGGACCAATAAATCGGCGTAATGACTCACGGGTTGTACCGCGCTCCCATTGCCACGCCAGAATCGATTCGCCCCCATCTACCAGTCCATTACCGTTACTATCCTGAACAAGCTGCACATCCATATCGCCCGTAAGTCCGGTCAAATTTGCGGTAAAAACTCCTGTTTGATTGACATTGAATGCGTAGGAACGATCGGGAGTTTGATCTGTCAATTGATCACGCTTAAAAAATCGGGCAGAGGTATTCGGAGCGATCGGCAACACTTGATCCGGTGTTCCAATCGTCAGAGAAGTAAGCGCGGGGGCGGCGACCTGAGTTCGGGGTACAAGGCCAACAATATCCCAAGCCAAATCTATCGTTGCAATAGAATATCGATCGAGTGTGACAGCGCGATCCATCAGCAATAGACTCGCTTCCCCAGTTTTATTGTTTCGCAACACAATATCCGGCAACTTGTCATTATTAAAATCAGCCGTCCCAATAGCAGTCCCGCCCCCTGAGTCAGGCTCTATTGAAAAGCTCCGACTACTATTCTGGAGACCATCCATTACCCACCACACCATTTGTTTCGTAGTGCGATTACTCCAAAAAATATCAAGCTGACCATCTTGGTCCACATCTCCTACACCTTTTATTTCCCAATCTTTGTTAACTGGATCTAGCGGAGTAATAATTCTCGATTCTTTGTATTCCAGCCCCTGCATCAGCCACCAGACATTGATGCCATTAGTTGGATTTCGCCAAAGAAGATCTTGCTCCCCGTCTCCATTAACATCACCCACTCCCACGATATTCCAAGTTGTATCCTCAACTGTTCGGAGCGTAACCCCCTTTAAAATTCCTCCTTGACCGTTCATCTGCCAGCAGACATCTTGTCCTGTAACCGAATTGCGCCAGAAGATATCCGCTATGCCATCTTTATTTGTATCGCCTGTTCCGACAACGTTCCAATTCGCATCCATAACATCCGGCAATTTGGTTGAAGCCGTTGCGACCGTATCTTTCATTTCCCAGAGATAATTGTTCCCAAAGCCACTACTGGCCGTCTGACGGTTCCGCCATAGCAAATCGATTTGGGTAGTTGTCAGCCGGGCAGGTGGATTGACTGCCGAAGTCGCGGGGGGCGTTAAATCCGTATTCAGAGGAAGTGTCATAACGGCACGGGCCTGAGCCTTGGGGTAATTTTAAGTGCGAGGCAGGGATGAAATGGGATGTAGATGCCATGGAAAACGAGATAAATCGTCCAAATATCATCAATATCGTGAGCGTCTAGGAAATGACGGTCGAAAGCTAAGGTAATAGCTAGTTGTAAATACGTAAAAATCTAAAGTTGTATATCAAAATATACCTATGAAAGCAGTATATTCTTCTTCCTATCAAGAGACAATCCGGATGATTTTCCTGAAGTTTCTAAGAAGACTCCATGAAATCTTGGGATAGAGATTGAAAGGATGATGAAATTGCCCGATCGAATCTCCATGGATTCCGCTTGAGGTAGAATGAAGAGCCTCACGCGCCTGAATGAACTAAGTCTGAACTGCACTATGTCTACTGAATTGCTAACTGAACTTAAAATTGCGGTCGATCGTCGCCGAAATTTTGCCATCATCTCTCACCCGGATGCGGGAAAAACGACGCTGACGGAAAAATTGCTGTTGTATGGAGGTGCAATTCATGAAGCTGGGGCAGTGAAAGCGCGCAAAGAACAGCGCCATGCCACCTCTGACTGGATGGAAATGGAAAAGCAGCGGGGAATTTCCATTACTTCAACGGTGTTGCAGTTCGATTATCGTGGCTGCTCAATCAATCTTCTGGATACGCCGGGACACCAAGATTTTAGTGAAGATACCTATCGGACGTTGGCGGCGGCGGACAATGCGGTGATGTTGATTGATGCTGCAAAGGGGTTAGAACCGCAAACTCGTAAGCTTTTTGAAGTCTGTCGGATGCGGGAACTTCCGATTTTTACCTTCATCAACAAAATGGATCGTCCCGGTCGTGCCCCTCTCGATCTCCTCGATGAAATTGAAAAAGAATTTCAGATGATGACCTATCCGGTCAATTGGCCCATTGGCAGCGGCGATCGGTTCCGAGGCGTGTTCGATCGGCAAAAACGACAAATTCATTTATTTGAACGATCGATTGGTGGGCGAAAAGTCGCAAAAGATACCATTGTGGAGCTAGATGATCCGAATTTAGAATCGATGTTTGAACCAGATTTGTACACGCAGTTCCAAGAAGAACTAGAGCTTCTAGATCAGTTGGGCTACGAGTTGGATTTAGAGGCGATTCATGAAGGGCTAATGACCCCTGTGTTTTTTGGCAGTGCGATGACCAACTTTGGGGTTGAATTATTTCTGGAATCCTTCTTGAAGTACGCGCTGAAACCCGGTTCCCACGAAAGCACCAAAGGCATTATAGAGCCGACCTATCCTGAATTCTCGGGCTTTGTATTTAAGCTTCAAGCCAATATGGATCCTCGTCACCGCGATCGGATTGCCTTTGTTCGCGTCTGTTCGGGTAAGTTTGAAAAAGACATGTCTGTGACCCATGCGCGATCGGGGAAAGTGGTGCGTCTATCTCGCCCACAAAAGCTATTCGCTCAAGATCGTGAAGTGATTGAAGAAGCCTATCCCGGCGACATTATCGGACTAAATAATCCCGGCGTGTTTGCGATCGGCGATACGATATATATGGGTAAAAAGCTGGAGTACGAGGGGATTCCATGTTTTTCTCCTGAACTCTTTGCCTATCTTCGCAACCCTAACCCGTCGAAATTTAAGCAATTCCGCAAAGCTGTTTCCGAACTGCGCGAAGAAGGAGCCGTGCAAATTATGTACTCCAGCGACGAATCTAAACGCGACCCGATTTTGGCGGCGGTGGGACAATTGCAGATGGAAGTGGTGCAGTTTAGATTGCAAAGTGAATATGGAGTCGAGACTCAACTGGATTGGCTGCCCTATTCTGTGGCGCGCTGGGTGGAGGGCGGCTGGGACGCAGTTGAGGCTGTGGGTCGGATGTTTAATACGTTGGTGGTGAAAGATAGCTGGGAGCGGCCTGTTCTGCTGTTTAAAAACGAGTGGAACTGTCAGCAGCTTATGGGCGATCATCCCGAGTTGATCTTGAATGCGATCGCTCCCGTCGTGGCAGGTAAGGAACCGATCGCCATCATCTAGGTGCTTTATGGGACCATTTTGGTGGGCCGTTTTGCCATAAAGTCGGCGGCGTTTCGCGATAAAATAGGTCAGTTATTTTGCTTGGCAACTGCTGTGAAACTGGCCTTTATCATTGACCCGATCGATCGTCTTGATCCCACTCATGACAGCAGTGTAGCGTTGATGGAAGCCGCGCAAGAGATGGGCCATGAAGTCTCGATGCTGCTGGCCAATTCATTGACGGTGATAGCCAGTAAAACCTGGGCTACGGTCACGCCTGTGAAACTCATCCCGGTGACGTTGGGTGAAAATCGTTGGGTGGCGATCGAATCTTGGTTTGAACTCGGCACCTCCCAGTTTTTGCCGCTGGAAACCTTTGATGTCGTGTGGATGCGCATCGATCCGCCTGTCAACACGGCCTATCTTTATGCGACGTATTTATTAGATTACGTGAATCCAGAAAAAACCCGTGTGGTCAATGCGCCGAGCGGTATTCGGGCAGCTAACGAAAAAATGTATGCCTTGCAATTCTTGAAATCAATCCCCACCACGATCGTCACCCAAAACAAACAGGTGATTCGTGATTTTTTGGCCCAAGAAGGTCGAGTCGTGATGAAACCCTTAGGAGGCATGGCTGGGGAAGGCATATTGTTTTTGGAAGAAGGCGATCGTAACTTTAATTCCCACATTGAAATCAGCACTGTAAAAGGCTCACTTCCAGTCATGGTTCAGACTTATTTGCCGGATGCAAAATTAGGTGACAAACGAGTTATTTTGTTGAACGGGGAGCCGATCGGTGCCGTCAACCGAGTGCCAACAGGCAATGACTTCCGGGGCAACATGGCCGTTGGTGGACGGGCCGACCAAGCGGATATAACGCCTCGCGATCGGGAAATTGCGGCGGAACTGGCTCCGGCTCTACGGCGCGATGGCTTGATTTTTGTGGGAATAGATATTATTGGTGGCAACCTCACGGAAGTCAATGTCACCAGTCCGACCGGCGTTCGGGAAGTCGATCGGTTAAGCGGATTGACCCTGGGAATTCAAGTGATGAAATGGCTTGAATTAGGGATTTCTGTCCAATAAAGAATGAAATTAAATAAGCTCCGGATTGTCCCCATACTAGCCTTGAGAAGAAGGAATTAGATTCATATTCCCTAGGAAAAAATTTGAGATGAGGGCAATCTGAGTTTATTGAATCAACGATCGTATTAAGTTTTCATGCTTAGGAGTTCTAGAGTATTCAAAACGACGACTTCAAAATGACACAAAAAATGTATTAAAGAATGTTGTTTGATCTAGCAGTCTCCTTCTTTTGGAGGAGTAGCTACGGTCCATCTCGTCGTAAATTGAGGCAAGTATGATAGATGGCATCAAATGCCGTCAAGGAGTTTGTTCTGAATTCACTTCGCCTAAAGTTATGGGCTTCTAAACTTGCAGGCTTTTTAAAAATCGTGATTCCTAGGATTCGTCAATGGGTTACGGTTGAGAATGCGCGTTTTAAAAATGGACTCGGTAATACCCTTTTAGTGACGTTGCTAGTATTAGTAATTCGATCGCTTTCGATATTGCAGGGTGCAGAGTTTGGGGTGTTGGATGAGTTCTTTCGGATCCGGGGTGACGAACCAATAGATTCGCGGATTGTGATTGTTGGTATTGATGAAAATGACATTAGTCAGGGCGATCGATGGCCTGTATCAGATCAAAAATTGGTCGAGGTTTTGGAGCAAATTCAGAAGATGAATCCTCGGGTGATCGGATTGGATTTATACCGAGATATTCCGATATCGCCAGGGATATCGAAACTACAGAAACTTCTAGAAACTAACGCAAATATTATTGGTATTGAGCAGCTAGCGGATCAAAGTGGCAGTCAAGTTGCACCGCCACATGTATTGGAAAAGGCTAATCGGGTTGGGTTTAACAATATTATTTTGGACAGTGATCAACGGGTCCGTCGATCGTTTTTGTATTGGAAAATCAATCGGGGTGAGTATGTTCGGGAAAGTTTCTCACTGAAATTGGCTAAGTTCTATCTCTCTAAAGAAAATATTTATGAGCAACCCTCGCCTTATCACACCTCAGATTTGAAATTAGGACGCGGAATTTTCCGACAATTTCAGAGCAATGATGGACCTTATATTAATGCAGATGCGGGCGCGTATCAGGTGATGGTTAATTTCCGTGGAAAGAATGAGCGATTTACCACATTGACACTTGAGGATTTAATGTGGGGAGATATTCCAGCACAGACTTTACGAGATAAAATTGTGTTAATTGGGACCACCGCCACCAGTCTGAATGATTTTTCCGCAACGCCCTACACTCATCATCAGTTTGGCGGTGCAACCTCGTTAATGAGCGGCATGGAGCTACAGGCACAGTTCACCAGCCAGATTGTAGCCGCCGCCCTTGATGGCCGATCGCTACTGCAAGTTTGGCCGAAGCCTCTGGAAATTGCTTGGATTGGCTTGTGGTCGGCAATTGGGGTGTTTGTCTGTATGATATTTCGCGGCCCAAAACGATCGTTTGGGCTGGTCTTGATCCTAGGGGCAATCGGTCTGATGATTGGCTATACGGCTTTTTTGATGGGCTGGCTGATTCCCGTTGTGGCCCCGTTGGCAGCATTAATTACAGCGTTTGCACTAATAACCAGCCATGTGGCTCAATCTAAGGAAAAACTCCAGCGATCGAAAGATTTTTTGCATCAAATTCTCAACACGATTCCGGATCCCGTCTTTGTCCAAGATCGAACCCATCGCTGGGTCGTGTTGAACCAAGCTTATGGGCGATTTATTGGGGCGGACATAGAAGACCTGATCGGAAAAACGGTGTACGATGTTTTCCCTCAACAGGAAGCAGATGCCTTCTATCAAGCGGATGAACAGGTCTTACAGCACCAACAGGAACAGGAATACGAAGAAACTCTGACAGACTTATTTGGCAAGACTTACTCCGTTGCGACCAAACGATCGTTGCACCGTGATGCCGATGGCAATGTCCTATTGGTGGGCGTGATTCGCGATATCACCATGCGGAAATCCCTGGAAGAAAGCCTGCGCCACACCACCCAAGAACTCTCCCAATCCAATCAAGAACTCCGAGAATCTCAAACCCGATTGTATTACTTAGCCAACCATGATCCACTGACGGGCTTGCCCAATCGTCAACTGTTCCAAGAAAAACTCCAACAGTCGATCGAATGGGCTGCGTCTGGATCCCACATGGTGGCGCTGTTGTTTATTGATTTAGATGGGTTTAAGCAGGTTAATGATTCCCTCGGCCATGACGTGGGGGATCAATTGTTAAAATCGGTAGCGAAACGCTTGATTGCTAGTTTAAGAGCCAGTGATACGGTGGCGCGTCTAGGCGGCGATGAATTTACAGTGATTTTGACGACGGTTCCGGGACAACCGGAAGTGGAACGCGTTACCCAAAAAATAATAGACACCCTCGCATTGCCCTACAGCTTTGATGGGCAGTTGGTGCAAGTGAGTGCTAGCGTTGGCATTACGATCTATCCGACGCATTATGATACCGCAGAACGATTGTTGAAGGGGGCAGATGCGGCGATGTATGAGGCAAAAGCGACTGGGAAAAATCGTTATGTGATCATGAATCCAGCGTTAAATGACTCAGATTATTAATTTGGCCTCTAATTTTTCTGCGACAATAATAAAGTGCGGATAGGAGTGGATGATGGCGACGATCGATTATTGGCTGATGGTGAGTTTAGGTTTTTTGGGTAGCTTTGGACATTGCTTAGGGATGTGTGGGCCGCTTAGTACTGCTTTGCTCCTCAGCGATTCGGCGAGTCATCATAAATCTGTTTTTTTGAAATTTTTGCCCGTAATTTTGCTAAATATCGGGCGCTTGATTAGTTATGCCTTAGTCGGCGCATTTATGGGCGGGGTTGGATCTGTGATGATTGCAGGCGGCGCTTGGGTGGGATTAGGCAGTCCGGTTCGTCACGTCTTTGCGATTATCACGGGTCTGATGCTGGTGGGATTTGGATTCGCGGCGCTTAGCGATCGGGGTTTACCTCAGCATCCCTTCGCGGCCCGATTGCACAAGAGTCTGAATGGCTGGATGGGACGCTGGGCAATGGCTTCACCGGGAGTTCTAGGATTGCTGTGGGGACTGATGCCCTGCGGATTTCTGTACGTTGCCCAACTCAAAGCTGCCGAAACCTTAACTCCGCTGTCTGGAGCGTTGACAATGTTGGCTTTTGGTCTAGGAACCTTGCCCATGATGCTGAGTGTTGGGGGGCTGGTGTCGCATTGGAGCCACGATCGTAGCCGTCAGTTATTCAAATTAGGTGGAGTCGTCACCATTACGATTGGGGTTCTGACGATTTTTCGCACGAGTGAAATGGTGGATTTGACAGGGCATGGTGCGATCGGCTGTTTGATATTAGCTTTAGCAGCACGCCCTCTCGCAAAAGTCTGGCCTAAGCTATTGACCTACCGTCGGGTCATAGGCGTTAGTGCGGGAATTTTGGCGATCGCCCACACGGCCCACATGGTTTCCCATAGCCTCAATTGGAATCTTGCTGCGATCAGTTTTTTACCTCCACAGGAAGAATGGGGCTATGTCGCGGGTTTTGGTGCGCTCTTGCTCTTATTGCCAGCGCTGTTCACCAGTTTCGATTCGTGGGTGCGAATTCTGGGGAGCGGGTGGCGAAAATTACATCTGCTTAGTCTTCCAGCCTTGGCCTTAGCCTTGGCGCATACTGTGATCATCGGATCTAATTATTTAGGAAATCCGGAACTTACGCCGCGCCAATGGAATCACACAGTACTATTGATATTGACAGTTGTTGGTTTAATCGCAGTCCGATCCGAATGGGTCTGGCGATGTTTAGGTCTAGGTACACATTATACGCGGGCGAAAACTGGTAAGACCCAGTCCGATCCTCCGATGGTGTGACACTGATGTCTTGACATTTTGTCTATATCAAGTGATTTATATCAACGACGATGATTGAGTTTTTGACAGAACATTTAGTACAAGTTTAGTTGGGGCATTAAGTCATTAGCGGGCATGATTATTCAAACACAGCGCTACGCCGCACGATCGCGGACCACGTTTGACGCGCCAACGCAAACTGAAGAATCTCTTGAGGGCCAATATCGAGACTTAGGATTATCTGCGCCAGCCTTTGCCCATAACGTCAAAATCTCCGGCAATGTCGCTGCTCTCTTTCACCTTGAACCGAATCACAATCCCAAGGCTGGAGAGCCGTCGAAAGTTTGGTTTGCCCTAACTAAACAAGGCGGCGAAGCGATCGCTCTCGATCAATGTAACTGCAAAATTACCGTATACAGTAATCAGCAAGTCCTCTTTCAGCCGCCCCTTAGTCCCCTTAATGCTGAACGCTACAAAGCCTTGCCCAGTGCTGTGGTGATGTTCCCAAAGGCTGGGATTTACCAAGTCGAAATTACAGGTACACCCAAACAAGAGGGCGAGTTTGAGAGTTTCAAATTTAACTACGATGTCACCGTTCAACCGGGCAATGCTGTTCAAGCTAATCCGTCAGAAAGCCCCATGAGTACCCTTCTTAATCCAGATACTGTGATTGATTTCCCAGGAATATTGGTATGGATGCCACTGGTTGCAATAGTTTTCTTTGGGCTTTGGTTTGTAAAGCGTCGTAACCGATCTAAGTAATGCGCCGTGAGTCAATTCAGAAATGTCCCGCACGTCAGTTTTAAGCAAGTTTGGGGGTTGAAGAATAATGATTGATCACGATGTGCTAATTATTGGCGGTGGCTTAGCTGGAACCCGTGCTGCTGTTGAAGTTGCACGCACTAATCCCGGACTTAGCATCGGACTCATTGCTAAAACCCATCCAATCCGATCGCATTCCGTCGCGGCCCAAGGCGGAATGGCAGACACCCTCAAAAACGCCGACCCCTCCGATTCCTGGGAAGCTCACGCGTTCGATACCGTAAAAGGCGGCGACTACCTAGCTGACCAAGATGCCGTCGCCATCCTGACCCAAGAAGCCCCCGATGTGGTCATTGACCTCGAACATATGGGCGTATTGTTCTCTCGTCGCGAAGATGGACGGATTGCCCAACGTGCCTTTGGTGGTCACTCCCACAACCGCACGTGTTACGCCGCCGACAAAACAGGCCATGCCATATTGCATGAGTTGGTCAACAATCTCCAGCGCCACAATGTCACTCTCTACGACGAGTGGTACGTGATGGAATTGATTTTTGAAGACAACCAGGCCAAAGGGGTGGTCGCGTATCGAATTCTCGACGGTACGATCGAAGTCTTCCGCTCTAAAGCTGTTATGTTTGCCACGGGCGGCTATGGACGAGTCTATAACACCACTTCCAACGATTATGCCTCTTGCGGGGATGGTCTTGCGATGACTGTGGCCGCAGGTTTACCCGTCGAAGATTTAGAATTTGTCCAGTTTCATCCGACAGGCTTATATCCAGTTGGGGTACTGATTTCTGAGGCAGTCCGAGGCGAAGGTGCCTATCTAATCAATGCAGCGGGCGATCGGTTCATGGCTCAATATGCTCCAAGCCGCATGGAACTAGCCCCCCGAGACATCACCTCTCGCGCTATTAACTACGAAGTTCGGGCTGGACGGGGAATTCATCCTAAAGATGGAAGTGCAGGCGGTCCTGTTGCTTATCTTGACCTGCGTCATATGGGGCGTGCAAAAATCATGGAACGCATTCCGTTTTGTTGGGAAGAAGCCCACGTCCACTTGGGTATTGATGCGGCTGTTACGCCTATTCCCATCCGTCCCACGGTTCATTATTCTATGGGCGGTATTCCTGTAAATGTTGATGGCCGGGTCCGCCAAAGTGCCACCGAACTGACGGATGGCTTCTTCTCCGCCGGGGAAACAGCCTGTGTCTCGGTCCATGGGGCCAATCGATTGGGCAGTAATTCTCTTTTAGAGTGCGTTGTCTACGGTAAGCGGACTGGGTTTGCGATGGCTAATTATGTCGAAGGCCGATCGTTTCCTGATGTGGATGCCGAGCGGTATATCAAAGCGGCTGAAACTCAATTGCAGTCAGTCCTTGATAATCCCGGAACTTACCGGGTCAACGACATTCGCCAAGCCTACCAAGACTGTATGACTGAACATTGCGGTATTTTCCGCACCCAAGAAATCATGGAAGCGGGCCTAGTTAAGCTTAAGGAAATTCTTGCCCAAGCCGAACGGGTGAAGCTGGACGATCGGAGCCGTACCTGGAATAGTGAATTGGTGGAAGCATTAGAACTGCGATCGCTCATGCGGGTGGGCGAAATCATCCTCACTTCAGCCCTCAATCGTCGTGAAAGCCGGGGGTCTCATTTTCGTGAAGACTGTCCCGATCGAGATGATGTGAATTTTTTGCAGCATACGCTCGCCTCCTACGATTTAGAGGCTGGGGTTACTATTGATTACATGCCGGTTTTTGTTAATCAGTTTGAGCCGAAAGAACGTAAATATTAGCCTAATGACAATAATTCAATGGTGTTTATTGAGTTAGAAAATGCATTGCTTTTGCTATGCGACTTAACTCTTGATTACCTAATCCAGGAATCTGCCAAGGAGCCATTTCCCTTCCAACTCGTCGTACTAAATATTGAGCTGTTAAGGCTTGGTAGCCGATCGGTAACTCTTTAGCAAACTCAATCAATGCTTTAGCGTAGGCATCAGGAGAATGGTTTTCTTCTAAAATTTTGCGTCCACATTTGCCCATAGCGACTAATGATTTTGGATCGTCAACTAACCGCTGTAAGTGTCGTTTAATATCTTCGATTTCATGCTCTTGTCGAACGAATAAAACACTATCTTCTGACTGTTCCTCATACCAACCCACTTGTGTCACCATTGACGGCAAGGCATGTCGCCAGATTCGTAATTGGCTGAGAGAGGCTTCCCCCATGGTTGGATAACGTAAATTAATGGCTAGATGGGCTTGCGATAAGGCCCGATCGAGTGTTTCATCCGTTGCGAACCCGTGAACAG
Source organism: Synechococcales cyanobacterium (assembly GCA_043739065.1). GTDB lineage: Bacteria > Cyanobacteriota > Cyanobacteriia > Leptolyngbyales > Leptolyngbyaceae > JAAFJU01. Next base: position 12,460 of record JAYUEU010000040.1, read on the forward strand.
TGACGATAGATTTTAATTTGCGCTGCCTAATATGTTCTCTTAATTCTTTATCATTATAAACACTACCGTAAATATCCAAGTGAAACAGCGTTTTGTCCGGTAATTCTTCAAGTGCTTGTAATACAGAGTCTACCCGTCGATTTGAACCAATATGCCCAAAAATTATCAATCGATAAGGAGGCAAAAAATCAACTGAATTAACATATAATGCTAGCTCAATACTATACGGTAACGGCTGATATCCTATTAGCCATCTTTGATGCTGAGCTAATTCCGTTAATGCCCCACGACTATGAACAATGACAGATGCTGCATTATCGATCGCCCATTCAGTGGTGGCAAAGTCGTCTACTGAGTTGATGGAGGTTCTACCTACCGCATTACTTTCTTGCCCACTATAAAAACCACGAAAAAGGTGGGACAACGTAATGTCATGCAAAACTACCATGCCAGGAATCCGCTGACTCAGAACTAAGATATGACGGTGATAGTCAATATTGTTACCAATATGATAAATATTCAAATCCGTTTTATTGATTTCGCTACAATCTACTTCATTCGACTGATACTGACGAATTTTTGCATAATTCTCTAAGTCTTTATCCCATTCATCTTGATCTGTCCATGCCGTTACTTCAGCGTATTGACTGAGGGCAGGAATGATTAAGGCCGCGACTTCAGAAATTCCAGATTTGGCTGGAGGAAGAGGAGAGAAATAATTAATTTTCACAGTTTAAGACTCACACTAAAAGCTTTTGCACTACGTTGGCCCAACTAATATTCATTTGAGCGTAACGATCGTGTCCCGATTCTCCCAAGGTTTTGGATAGAGACCGATCGTCCCATAGTTGGTCCATTGCACTAGCTAGACTTTGTGGTGTTGGTTCTGTCACTAGACCTGTCTGTCTATCCAAGACAAACTCTAATGACCCACCAGAATCCTGACAGGTGATGACGGGTTTAGACGATAGCATTGCCTCTAAAGTGATGTATCCATAATCCTCATCAAATGGAGGATAAATTACCGCGATCGCCTGAGCATAACGGGAAATTTTTTCCGCCTCGCTAACTTCATTAAGAAATTCGACTCGATTTTTAAGATTCAGGGTTTTAACCAATTCTTGTAGAGATTTTCCATAAGCTTCATCATCTGATTTACCTGCAAACACAACTTTGACTGGGTGTTGGGTATGGGCCATGGCTTGAAGGACAAGGTGTTGTCGCTTCATAACATTGAGCCGACTGGGAAAGAACAGATAGTCAGAAGAAGGACCACAGTAAAAATCATCGGCTCCTTGGGGTGGACTATAGAGAGGTTGCGAATCGACGTTATTAAATCGTTTTAGTCGTTTAGAAACATTATTTGCTATTGTATAAATTTTTTTACATTCAGTGAAGGCATGATTATCTGCATTGATAATTGCTTGTCGAACCTGTGATCCATTGGACGAATGAATCAGCCCTCCATGAGTTGAACTCCAAAGATCATAGGCAGAACGATGCTGATGAACAATCCACATTACTTTGTGAGGGTGCGGCACGAGATAAGTCGGAAATTTTAATCCAATGACGCGATCGATCTTGTCACCACAAGCTTCTGTTAAGTCCATAAGGAGAGACACTAACATATGGTCCACGATCTGTTCAGCTGGATACCACTTAAATGGAATCGATACCAATTCGGCCTCATGACCTGCTTGCTGAATTGCTCGAATGAGACCTTCTGCCAAGCATTCAGCTCCTCCCCGAACGAAAGGTACTTGTGTTGTTAAAGCTAATACTCTCATCCCTTAATTCCAATCACGGCATAGTCCATAGAACCATAAAATAGCTCATTGAACCGATTGGCTAGATCAGAATCTTCTAAGACTCGGGGATTGTCAGATGGATTCAGGTGCAGAGTCTGTACTGTCTCAAACCCTGAGTAATTAGCCAGAAACTCTAATGTGTCAGGAGGGATAGGATTGTTATGGGTAGGGTCAAAGTAAAAGTTGCAGCTTCCAACAAGTACATTACGAGGATTTGGGGTTTCAAAAATCATCACCCCACCCGATCGGAGAACACGGTGGGTCTCTACCATCAATTGGATCAATATCTCGAAGGGAAGATGTTCAACAATATGAAAGCCTGTCACTCCACCTAAGGTATTATCTGGAAGCGATTTTAGATGAGTTAAAGCATCAGCATCTAAGACGGATAATTGTATTTCTTGACATTGTTCGAGCATTGATTGATTGATGTCTAATCCAATCCCTTTGTATCCTTCATCCCGCAATAATTCAAGCCATTCTCCTCTGCCACAACCCATATCCAGAATGATGTATCCCGATTCCTGTAGATTTGTCTCTTGCAGGATGGGTAGATAAACGCGTAGGCGTTCCCGAATTTCGCTCCGATCGCCGCGAAAACGATCTTCTAAGGCAAGATAAAAGACGTCCTTTTGACTTTGTTCTGACGATTGAATAGCATCCTGTGATGTCGGGGCATCCTGCAATATAGAGGTGATCTCAGGATTGAATTGTGGGTTCTGTCTTTCTAATAGCAGAACGATAAATCGCTTCTGTTGGGCTAAATCGGTTTGTAAATAGCGTAGACGATCGGTATGGCTCTTCTCGACAAATTGGATTGTCCGTTCCGCAACACTAAGTCTAGCTCCGAGTGCCGTAAATTGCTGCATAAGACCTGTTTCAATATCCTCTAATCTGCTTGCAATATTGACCAAATTTGATTCAGTTTTAGTAAACCGCTCGTCAGTTTTAGTAAACCGCTCGGTCATGGTTTCACTTGTTAGTCCGAGAACGTCTTCTAAGTTACTAATCTGTTCTAACAGTTGCTGATTCAGAGTGATGGATTCGCGTACTGCCTGAATCAGACCTAAATTAATGGTTCGCTGCTCCTTAAACAAAAAATTATAGATTTTTAACAGAAGTCGTCGGACTTTTGCATTACTAAGAATGGGCAGGCGAGCAAATTTATTCGGTAACTTAGTTCTACTTTGAGACATCACCAGAGCATCATTCAAAATAGTAATAAGATACTCTAGTTTCGATCGTCGATAGGCTAGCTGAGAGGACGTTGACGATAAATCAAGGTTGTACTGATGAGCATTGTGAATTTCGTCTTGAAGTCTATGAGTCAGTAGTTCTGGAGTTATATC
>JAYUEU010000041.1:0-4266 GCA_043739065.1 Synechococcales cyanobacterium
GGCTAGATAAATCAATCCCCGAATTTCAAAACTAACCCCTGCGGCCCGTAGTACGACACCGATGCCCATCATTGAAGCGATGAGGGCGATCGTTTTTCCGCCAAACATTTGGTAAATGCTTTTAAAGGGATTGGGTTCTTGTAGGGTAACGGTATTTTCAATAACTCGACTGGCCGTTTTATCGAGAACAAACTTTCCTTTCAGAAGCCCGATAGTCAAGGCCGCAGAGCCGATGGCAATATGTTCGGCATCAAGGTCGCCAAGGTAAGGGAAATGAAACCAAAAAACGCCGCCCATAGTCAATAATCCTGCCCCCACGATTGTCCAGATGCTCGCGGCAATCCACAGGTGTTGCTGCTGAGTAAGTCCGGTCCAAGCTGTGGATATAGGCCGATCGTCTGAAGATTCAGTCATAATCACGACTCCGGGGAATGTAACGGTTTCTTTAGATGATTGTATTCCGTAACAACTCCACTAATCTACATTAAGGTTGTATTTATTAATTTTCTGTCGTCTAAATTAGTACAGAGCAATTTTAATAGTCATCCTGTCGTCAAATGCAGCCATCTATTCCCATTGATCCGTACAATTAATGCGCAACGGGGATTGTCAATTAGATAGGGCTTTTCTTCTCCCAAACTTGTTTTGATGATTTTGAACTAAATTTTTGAACTAAATTAGAGTGTCTTACCTATGGATATAATTTCTGGCACCTTGTATTTAGTGGGTACGCCGATCGGGAATTTGGAGGATATGACGTTTCGGGCGATCGAGGTCTTGAAAAAAGTAGATACGATCGCGGCGGAAGATACGCGTCATACAGGAAAACTTCTGCATCATTTTCAAATCAAAACGCCCCAAATTAGCTATCACGAACATAATCGGTTGGAGCGAATTCCTGATTTGTTGCGGCGGTTGCAGAGCGGAGCTTCGATTGCTTTGGTGACGGATGCAGGAATGCCTTGTGTTTCGGATCCTGGTTATGAATTAGTTAAAGCTTGCGGGGAAGCAGGGATTCTAGTGGTGCCGATTCCGGGAGTGACGGCGGTGATTACGGGATTGGCGGCTTCAGGTTTACGGAGCGATCGATTTGCCTTTGAGGGATTTTTGCCAGCAAAAGAGAATGCTCGGATGGAAATGCTGGAGCGGGTACGATCGGAGGAGCGGACGTTGATTTTTTATGAAGCGCCTCACCGAATGCGAGAAACTTTGGCTTCGATGGGTCGAGTGTTTGGGCCTGCGCGGGAGTTGACGATCGCCCGAGAATTGACTAAGCGGCATGAGGAATTTTGGCGCGGAACTGTAGAGAGTGCGATCGAGCTTTATACCGCTAAAGAACCACAAGGGGAATATACATTGATTGTGGCGGGAGCAATTGTGAATGCTGCTGCATTGACAGAAGAGCAGTTAAAAGCAGAGATGCGACGATTGTTAGATGCGGGAGAATCGCGATCGTCTATTAGTAAACAATTGGCACTGCAAACCGATTTCCCAAAGCGACAACTTTACCAATGGGCTTTGGAATTACCGGATTGCTAAGAGCAACTGGACCTTATGTACGATCGCATTTACATTTTGGAATGAATTCAAAGGACGATCGTTCTCTGAGCTAGCCTTCTAGCCCACACTCCGTTTAATAATCCATGTGCTAGTTGTACGGAATATGGGTTCAAATCATCCCAAATCATGAGACTAAACCATAACTAAATGCCGCACCATCATGAATGCCGAAATGGTTTTTGAATCGGTAATGTCGCCCGATCGAATCGCTTCCTCAACGGCGATCGGAGTCATGGTTAGAACTTCAATATCTTCGTCCTCATCCTGAATAGGCGGAGTTTCCATTTTTTCGAGTTCAGTTGCCAAAAAGATAGTTACTATTTCATCGGAATAGCCCGGAGCTAGATAAATATCGCCCATTTGCTGAATTATTCCAGCCTTGTATCCTGATTCCTCCTGAACTTCACGATCAGCCGTACTGAGAGCAGTTTCGCCTGATTCAATTGTTCCAGCCGGAAATTCTAAAATTCGGCGTTGAATTGTAAATCGATATTGTCTAAGTAAAATCAGATCCCCTGATGGAGTCATAGGAACCACTAGCGCCCCGCCGGGATGGCGAATGCATTCGAGTTCAGCCTCGACCTTATTGGGCAGACGATAGCGATTTATTTCGTAAGCAAACTTTCGGCCCTGATAAAACAGTTTACGGCGGAGGAGTTGCGGTAGCTCTAACATGCGTCTGTAACCCGTGGAAAACGTTGAACTTCTGTGCAATTTACCATCTGCACGAGCTGTTCGATCGATCGGCCTGAAATTGGATCAATCCAACCGGGCGCAATTTCGGCTAAGGGCACTAGAACAAAGGCCCGAATCGTCATGCGTGGATGGGGAAGTTCTAAATGCGGTGTGGAAAGTGTCCGATCTCCATAGAGCAGCAAATCCAAGTCCAATGTTCGCGCTCCCCAACGCTCCTGACGCACCCGACCAAATTGATCTTCGATCCTCAGCAGTAATGTCAGGAGTTCCTGAGGTTCGAGTTCAGTTTCGATCACAATGCAACCATTGATGTAGTCCGGCTGCGGTGGCCCAACGGCGGCGGTTTGATACCAGGACGATCGGGAAATAAGGCTGATAGTGGGATGTTGGGTAAGGACGTCGATCGCGCTGTTGAGGGTTGCCACAGTGTCCCCAAGGTTTGCACCAAGCGCTATGGCGGCACGGTTGAGAAGTGGAGCGGATGTCATTCGAGCGGGGGAACAGGAGTGGGAGAACAGGAAAATTGTTGGGGTGCAGAGACCGATCATGGATCCGACACGACTTCGATTCGGTCTCTGTCAATTATTTGCCTAAGGCTTTAAAATCCCTAGCCAAAGCTTTAAGCGTGTAACTCTTTCCAACGGGCTTGCAAATCACGAATGGTATACACAGCTTGGAACTCAATCCCCTGTTGCGCATAGAACTCCGCCCCACCTTGCTCCCGGTCCAGCAGCGAAATCACCTGCGTCACTACATAACCCGCTTCACGCAACCGATCGACTGCCTTCATCGCCGATTGGCCTGTAGTCACGACATCTTCCAATACCACGACGGTGCTTCCCTCTGGCAACGTTGGACCCTCAATGAAGACTTGGGTTCCGTGGTTTTTAATTTCTTTACGGACAATCAGCGCCGTCAGCGATCGACCTTCATAAGCCGCCACTACACTCGCCGCCGTCACAATTGGGTCAGCCCCTAACGTCAAGCCTGCAACAGCCACGGTCTCGATCGGGATTAAGTCAAGCAATACCCGACCGACCGCGAGTCCGCCTTGGGGATGGAGCGTCACTTGTTTTCCATTGATGTAATAGGTGCTGCGTTGACCAGAGGATAATTTGAAATCCCCTTCTTTGTAGGCCACTTGGCAAAGCAATGTCAGCAATTCATCCTGGAGAGCAGAACGATCGGCGGTAGTCCAGGCAAAAGATTGGGTCATAGAAGTCAAGGAGTAATGGCTTAGGTGGAGTTGAACGATCGATTTCGATGTTGGGGCAAACTAAATCAATATCTGAAATGTCGGCTACCATGAATCGAAAACTTACACGGATTATAAGTTTGCTATGAGCAAGAAATTGAGAATTTTGGCTAGTGTACTCTTAATGGGTGGCTCAGTCATCGGGTTCGGTACCGCATCGGTGCAGGCTCAAGAGGTAAATAATGAACTGTTTCGCCCGCAGGAAACACCTCAAGAAGCCATGGAACGTGAGTTTTTCTACAATGATAAAAGCATCTTAAAAAGTCGTGATCTTGGTGGCGTGTTGGACCCAGCTCATCTAATTGGGTTGCCTAACTATAATGACAATGCCATTATCTTGGACTCCAAGGCCGTTAATCGGATGCATCGTTATTTGCAAGAGCAGCAGACTTATTCTAATCCCACTCTTCGTAGTGCGGATCTGAACTCCCCGTTTAATACGTCGGTTCAGCTTCTGCCCACGCAAACTGGGAATCTAACTAACTCGAATACGACAGACAACGGCATCATGCCTACGTTTAGCCAACCTATGGCGACACCTATGGCGGCTCCTCCTAGCATGATGCCTGGACAAGTACTGCAACCGCTGCCACGTCAACCTGTGGAAGCTAAGTTCTAAAAGATAAACTCTAAAAACTAAAAAATCGGTGTCGAATATTGAATTCAGCACCGATTTTTTGAATCTTTTTTGAATTAAGATTTTGATTGAACTCTAGACTAAGACCTGAAGTGAAGGGAAATTCGATCGATCGAGT
>JAYUEU010000042.1:0-3753 GCA_043739065.1 Synechococcales cyanobacterium
TAACTAGGTTCATGACACATTAATAGAAGCATTCGGCTTGCGACGTAAGGCCCGACCGGGTTCTTCGTCCATTTCGATGACGCCATCTGACGCCACGATTTCAGGTTTCCGATCGCCCCCGTAGTCCACTAAGCAGGCTTGAAGCGCTTGCGGATCTCCAACCAATAATATGTCTACATTGAGTTCATCTTGTGCCCTCAATGCGCCTGCCACAATTTCTGCTGGGGCATGGTCGCCACCCATCGCGTCGATTGCGATTCGTACCCGCGTTGATGCCATTGGCTGATAATGCTAAAAACCTAGTGGATTTTACCAGATGGAGGTATGGGTCGGATGAATCTTCTGAAAAACCTAAAAAATAACCGATCGAAACATCTTCCGATCGGCTTCAAGTTCATTAGCTAAACCTACAATTACTAATCTTGATCTCTAGGTTTGAAGTCACGGAGCATTTTCTGTAATTCCATGCTGTGCAACTCTTCTTGACTAATCATTCCACGAGCATATTCTTCGAGATAAATACTGCGATCTTTGACCACATCTAAAAACTGTTTATACAAATCTAGGGCTGCCGCTTCATGATTTCTACTCTCAACAAGAATATCATAAATTGAATGCTTGTGACTTTCTTCAATTGACGCAATTTTCAAACTAGGATGTCCGCCCAATCCAGTGAGAATTTCACCAGCTTGTTGCGCATGAAGTAGTGATTCTGTGGCTTGATCTTTGAGAAACTGAACAATAGGGATACGGTTTGGCCCTGTGACCATGAGCGAATAATGGGTATAGCGGACGACTCCAGCAAGCTCGTATTCCATAATGGAGTTTAGGAGCGGAGTTGCTTTTTCGAGCTTTAGTTCTTTCATAGAGTCAAGTTTCGTGGTCATTAGTGATGATGCGTATAAATCTGTAGAGCTATCTTTTGGACTACACTATAGAAATAGTAAGACGTTCTACTATACTTCTATATTCAGAATTTAATTGCGATCGACTCGAAATAACAAAAGCAATACAACCCTCGGTTCTAGCATTATGCTATTTTATTAGCGCTAAAGTGTTGATTAAGGACTTTGGGGATATCTTGTGCGGTCACATTGCTGTAGCGTTTTTTGTCGGGCATGACGACCAAATTTGGCCCTTGACTGCACCTCCCCATACATCCTGTCAATTGAACTTGGATGGATGGATCCCAGTCTCCGCTGCTTAAGGCGTTATCCAAGGTTTTGCACAGGGCTTTCCCTCCTTGCTTCATACAGTCAGGTTTTCCGCATACTTTGATGATGGCGGGTTTTGGATTGGATGCACTTGCGACGATCGATTCACTAACGGGAGTATCACGGATAGGAATAACTTGAGGAATGGCCGATCGCAACGACAAGCGATGAGCATTAAATTTAATCCGGGCCTTCTTTCTAGAAAATTGCTGCGTGCCCCAAACTTCGACCTGCATTCCCGGAATCCAGCCATCATAGCGATCGTCGCGCAAATATTTTGCCACTTTAATTATGATTTCTTGACCTAACCACATAAGCCTCAGACCACGAGGTTGATCTTGTTTATTTAAAATAAATCCTAAAAATTCACCGACTAGTCCAAATGGAACCCGTTCGACCGTAGCTTGACTCATTAAAACACCTTGCCTTGAGAAGGAGCGGAGCGTTCTGGAAGGATTGATAAGAAGATTGTCCTGATGATCTCAACGGTAGACTTTATTGACTTAAGATGTCAAGTAGAATTTGATTTTTTTTAGAGAGATTTATGAAGAAAACGAGATTTTTTCGAGCTAAAATTCTTTAAAGTCTATCTGTAGATGGTTTTCGCGATTTTTAACGATCGGATACCTGCAAATTATTTGCAATTGGTGCAAGAATTATTATACTCTAATTTTCAATAGGCACTAAGACAGTTAGAGTGGCATAGTCCCAATCAGTTTTTAAATATTCTACTCAAGAGTGATTTGGCATGGTGATGGAGAATCCGCATCAAACTAACGCTGTTAAAGGAGCGCTCCACGATCGTGGATTACGAATGACTCCGCAGCGAATTTCAATTTTGAGTCTTTTTCATAGTTCATCGGCAGGCGAGCATTTGAGTGCAGATGATGTTCACCAGCGATTGACTCAGAACCAAACACCAATGAGCCTGTCTACGGTTTACCGAACCTTGCATCTGATGTCTCAGATGGGTATTTTGCGCGAGTTGGAACTAGCGGAAGATCACAAACATTATGAGCTTAATCCGAGAAGTGATGAGAGCCATCATCATTTAGTCTGCATTCACTGCACTAAAACAATTGAGTTTAAAAGTGAGTCCATGCAAAAAGTTGGAGAGAAAGTAGCTAAAGGATCAGGATTTGCGTTACTTGATTGTCAACTTGTGATTCATGCTCTCTGTCCGACTTGTCAACGATCTATGTGATTATTTGATTTATGCAATTGATCGAGTACACACTCTTCCAGCCAATCGCTGTGAATTCCGATTGGTGACGATCGTAAACGGATCTAGTTTGTGGGTAGCGCCTTGGTTTAAAGGATTAGGAATAATCAATAACTCTGAGAGTTCTACCTCGTGAGGGTTCTAAGTTAGGAGGGAGGTCAAATAAAACCGACATATTTTTGATTCAATCGTTTATGCCATCAGACTACCCACGAATAGATTGCGGGCTAATAGGGAGGGCATCTCCTCAGCTCAGAAAGGCAAGATTTTAATTGATTCTTAGTCCGGTCGGGACTGTCGTTTCTAGAACGCAATTTATTGGCGCGGTCTGCCCGAAAATCTCGGTATTATTAAATTTTCATCCCTTAGCCTATTTTTATTTATCCTTGAAGTAAGGGCAAAAAGATACAAAAAAGCCGGATCAGAATACTTGTTTCTAATCCGACTTGTATTTCATTGAACTGTATTGATCAAGCTCTACTTAACAATTGCAATATCAGTTAAATCAGGAGCCATCGAAACCCGAATCAAAGGACTGTTGTTAGAAGCGATCGTTGGTAAAGCTGTCCTTGCATTTTGGGCAATCTGAACTGCTGTCGCATCATAAGTCTGCGTAATCAGCTTTGGATAGAACCCAATGCCAATGATCGGCAACATCAACGATGCTGCAATAAACAATTCCCGTGGCTTCATATCCAAGAATACTTGCCCTTCAACGGCTTTTCCTTCTTTACCGTAAAACATTTCCCGCAGCATCGACAGTAAATACATTGGTGTAATGATTAAGCCGACTGCCGCCAAAAACACAATAATAGTTTTAAAGCTTGTCGAATAGATTTCGCTATTTGCAAAGCCTAAGAACACCATCAACTCTCCGACAAATCCACTCATTCCGGGCAGAGCCAATGAAGCCATGGATGCAATCGTGAATAGTGCAAAGGTAGACGGCATTTTCTTGCCCAATCCGCCCATTTCATCCATGTTTAAGGTGTGGGTCCGATCGTAAGTAACCCCTGCCAAGAAGAACATCACCGATGCAATTAATCCATGGGAAACCATTTGTAGCATCGCGCCACTCATGCCCAAGTCAGTAAATGAAGCAACCCCCAGTAGCACAAATCCCATGTGAGAAATTGACGAATAGGCCATACGGCGTTTCAGATTGCGCTGTGCAAATGATGCCAATGCACCGTAGACAATATTGACCACACCTAAAACAGCCAAAACAGGCGCGAAATAAGCATGAGCATTAGGAAGCATTTCTACATTCATCCGAATCAAGGCATATCCGCCCATCTTCAACAGAACTCCCGCCAG
>JAYUEU010000043.1:0-7044 GCA_043739065.1 Synechococcales cyanobacterium
CAAGCTCAGTCTACCGCGACACACTACGTAGATTCCCTTATTCAATAAGACATAGATCAAAAAACATTATTGGCAGTCACCAACACCTCCGTGGACTCCTCTCTATTTTACAACGTCCGATCGATGAATGGGAAGTGGATACGTAATTTGCTGATGTGATGTTGAGATGTGATGCCGATCGAATTTAGTCTAATCCATACCAAATATGTTCAATAGTATCCGCCATCTCCCGGGCTTTTGCCTCATTGGACTCATCAAAACAGACCGTAACATGTCCTAGTTTTCGGCCCGATCGTGCCTCCGATTTCCCATACCAATGGACTGTCGCACCGGGGATTTTTGCCAAACGCGATCGGACTTCGACATAGTCTGATGTCGCAGATTCAAACCCCAATAAATTCACCATGACCGCCCCACCACAATTTAACGCCGAACTTCCCAAAGGCATTCCTGATACGGCCCGGAGCTGTTGTTCAAATTGCGAAGTTACGGATGCATCTAAGGTGTAATGGCCGGAATTATGGGTGCGGGGTGCAATCTCATTGACTAGTACTTGGCCATCTAATGTTTCAAAAAATTCAATCCCAAAAATTCCCACTACTTGCAAACTTTCTACAATTGTTCGTGCGATCGCCCCGATCGTTTCTTCTAATCCAACGGGCAATTCTATTGGCACAATCACCCGATGACAGACCGCTTTTACTTGTTGAGTTTCTACAATTGGATAGAGGGAAACGTCACCGTCTAACGATCGGGCCACCATCACCGCTAGCTCTCGTTTAAAGGCTACAAATTCTTCTAAAAGTAAGTCGATCGCAGGCACTTTTGATAATACTTGATCTAACTCTAATTGCGATTTTACAATGAATGTACCGTACCCATCGTAACCATTGCGGCATGTTTTTAAAACACAGGGAAATGGAATTTCAGTTGCCTCTGAAAGGCGACCAAACTTCGGGGTTGGCAGATTTCGATCTCGCAAAAAACACCGCTGATCATATTTGCTAATTAAGGGTGAAAGAGATGCCAATGACGGTCGAAAACAAGCGCCCTGTTCTGCCAACTTAGACAGCGCATCCAAATCCACAAATTCGTTTTCAAACGTAATTACATCGCTCTTTGCTGCCAATTTTTCAGTTCCACCGGGATCCGTCACTGCCGCAAAAATTGCCTCATCTGCGATTTTCACTGCCGGATCCGCTGCATTTGGGGTCTGGACTCGTAACTCTAATCCCAGTTTTTTCGCCGCCGTCGCCATCATCCAAGCTAACTGTCCACCGCCCACAACCCCAACTCTCGTCACATTTTCGGTCATATTTCCGACCACCAGAGCATTCATCAATTCATCCTTCTCGATTCGCAAATTCACCATTCCATCCCCCATGAACCCACGAATTGTATCGGATTTGAGACCTTTAGTGAGCAGCTCGCATGCAGTCGATCGCCTGTCCTGTCTAGGGAATGTAAGAAACCGCTAAATAAGTTGGTTTAGGGGGTTGATCAAACGCTAGATATGGTGTTAGATCAGTTCCATAGATGAATGGGTTAAAGCCAAATTCTCTTTGCTCATGCTGTGGTTATTCACCAATCCTGATGACTCGTTCCAGGCTTCGTGAATAACCCTTTTTTTTTGTTTTATCCGATGGCGGATCCTCGAACTTAAAGGCCCATCCGATTCAAAATTTGCCTTAATACAACTGCTGTCCACTCTACATCTGCTGTTGTAGTTTCGCGGCCAAAGGTTAGCCGAATTCCAGTCTTCGCAATTCGATCGTCATGACCGATCGCCCGCAAAATTAAGCTTGGCTCTAGTTTTCCGCTACTGCAAGCTGCCCCCGCACTGATGCCGATGCCTGCAAGATTCATTTGTCGCACTAAGGTCTTGCCGTTTTGCTGTAAACCATCGGCATCAGGAAGGCAAAAACTGGCGTGGTGGGGGAGGCGATTGGTGGGGCTACCTGTGGGTTTTAGCGCGGTGCCGAGAAGTTGCTCAAATAACCGATCGCGCAATTCCGCCAGCCGTACAGTTTCCGTTACCATTTCCGCTGCAATCAATTCCGTCGCTAATCCAAATCCTGCGATCGTCGGCACCGCTTGGGTTCCCGATCGTTCCCCCGATTCTTGACCGCCGCCCAGCAAAATTGGCAATACTTTCACACCCGATCGGATGTAAAGCGCCCCGCAGCCTTGAGGTCCATAGAGTTTGTGGCTGGAGAGGGACAATAAATCGATCGGCAGTGCCCCAACATCAATGGGCAAACGTCCTGCGACTTGGACGGCATCGGTGTGGAAAAGAATATTATGCGATCGGGCAATTTCAGCAAGTTGGGCAATAGGTTGAATGGTGCCAATTTCGCTTTGGCCCCAAATAATCGAAATTAATACCGTATTCGGCTGAATCGATAGGACTAAATCTGCCACACTGACTAATCCCCAAGCATCAACCGGAAGACGAGTTACTTGCCAACCGCACGCTTCAAGATGTCGGGCAGGTTCGGAAATAGCGGAATGTTCGACGTTGGAAATAATTAAATGTTGGGGAGCTGAAAATTGCTGAGTAATCCCAAAAATAGCTAAATTATTCGCTTCTGTGCCGCCTGACGTGAAAACTATCGTCTCTGCGGGAGCCTGAATTAAGCTGCCCACCCGAGTTCGGGCCTGTTCCAGTAAAGTGGCCGATCGGTTTCCCCAGACATGGAGGCTAGACGGATTTCCCCATTCCAGGGCCATCACCTGTTGCATGAGATTGACGACCTCACGGCGCGGCGGGGTTGTGGCACTGTAGTCCAGATAAATTTGCATAGTCGGTATTTGCATAGTCTTTATTGTCGCGCTTCAAGAGCATCGGAGCAATCGCTGGGGCAATCTAAAAGGAGGATTTTGAGAGAAAAAACGAGATGAACAGTAAGGCTTGGACCGGACTCACTAGGCAAGTTGCCCTGCCATTAACGGCGCTATTAACAGTTTTATTAACAATGGTCGGGTGCCAGCGCACGTCCCTAACGGATAGTGGCTCTGTAAAACTTACTCGATTGCCCCTGCTTCCCCAAGACCATCTCATTCAGGCATACTTCAATCATAGCGAAGCCGCTGAGTACTTAGAATCCGATCGCCAATCCAAGGGGCAACCGATGCACCGGGCTGGCGACAATCTTGAACAGGTAATGATTGATGCGATGACTCAGGCCAAAACCGAAATTAAAATCGCTGTCCAAGAATTTCGTTTGCCTCGTATGGCTCAAGCCCTCGCGATCGCGGCCAAAAACGGGATCAAAATCGAAGTCATTTTAGAGAACAAATATTCAACGCCTTACAGTGCAAGTGTTTCGTCACAAGCCTCAACCCTCAACGATCGCGATCGCCAGCGCTATGACGACAATAAAGCATTTATCGACATCAATCATGACGGAGTTTTAAGCGCCGAGGAAATCCAAACCCGAGATGCGTTGGTTATTTTGGATAATGCCAAAATTTCTCGTCGGGACGATACCTCAGATGGATCCAAAGGCAGTGGATTGATGCATCATAAATTTATGGTAATTGACGGCAAAACGACGATCGTCACCTCCGCCAACTGGACGACCTCTGACATTCACGGCGACATCAGCAATCCCAGTAGTCTTGGAAATGCTAACAGTTTGGTCAAAATCGAGAGTCGGGAGGTCGCAAACGCCTTTGTCCAAGAATTTGACCTTATGTATCAGGCCCACAAATTCAAAACGCACAAACCCGATCGCCCGGTTCAAACCTTTATGCTTGGAGACTCTAAAGTAAAACTTCATTTCTCACCCATCGCAACCAAAAAACCTTGGGCCGACAGCAGTAATAGCCTGATTGCCGATACTGCTGACCAAGCCAAAAGTTCCCTGGATTTAGCGTTGTTTGTATTTTCCGATCGGCAACTCTCCGATCGTTTGTCCGCATTACCCGCTAAAAACGTCACCGTACGCGGCTTATTTGACCCCGGATTTTTCAGGCGACCCTACAGTAATAGTCTGGATATGTTAGGAATTCCGATCGATTCACCTTGCCGTCAAAGCACTCGACAGGAATCTTCCCAAAGCTCTCGGCAGTCTGATGATCTGTCGGATCGTAAATCATCTCGCAAACTATCTCGGAAAAATTCTCGCAAGTCATCTCGCAAGCCCAAACCCATTAGCTCTAAACCTTGGCCAACGATTGCCGCCAGTGTTGGTGTTCCAAAATTAAAACCGGGCGATTTATTACATCACAAGTTTGCCATCATCGATCACAGTACCGTCATCCTCGGTTCCCATAACTGGACCACCGCTGGCAACACAAAAAATGACGAGACCCTGATGGTGATTGAAAATAAAACGATCGCGGCCCATTACCAGAGAGAATTCGATCGATTGTCTAAGAATTCTGTTCTGGGACTTCCTAACAATGCCTGCGGTGTGAGACAGACCATACCAACCGATTCAGAAGATCTATAAGCAAAACGCCGATCGTACCCTGTTTAAAAGAGACGATCGGCGTTTTGGAATTCTTTTTAAAATTGATGTAACCCAGCTAGTCAGACACTTAGTCCTTATCCATAAAAGTCTGGACCTGTTGCAGCGCAGCGCGGAAAATATTGAATCCAGCCCAACTTGCGGCTACAGCCAAAGGCGCCAAGACTGCCACGATGCGAAAATCAAAATCCATAGTCCCGTCTCTCTAGCAATTATTGTTATGTTTCATTCTCGCCTAAATGGGGATCGTTTTCATAGTGTCTAGTCCGCCGTTTTATTAAAAACCTTGCCTGCCCTACCATTTCTCACGCCCAAGTCCCAAGCCCCAAGCCTTAATAATTTTTTGGGAGGAAGGATTCGAGGCTAAGTTGCCGTTACAAATCGTAATCTTATAGTTGTTCAAGTTAACACTAAAAAAGTGAAGGGACGATAACCCTATTTCTAGATTCGTCTCTTCACTCTTCAAGTTTTGAATGCTTCATCGGAAAAAGCCGAGAGAACATTAAAATTAAATTAAATGTCAAATACACTCCGTTAGTAGAGCGACGATATTTAAATCGGACAGCCTTAACCTAAGGAGAAACTAAGGAGTTACTAGACCCAACCAAGTGAGTGCGCCCTGTCCAGTCGAGGCTTCGATCGCCAACGCAATAATGAATCCTATCATTGCCGCACGACCATTGAGCTGCTCAGCATAGGTGCTAAATCCGAACTTTGGTTCATCTAACTTGGGGACGCTGGTAGGAGTCGTCGCAGTTCTGGAGTCTGCCATGGTGAGAAACCTAGGTTGTTACAAATCTTTACGGACAATCCTAATATAGCGTGACTTTGAGGCAGTTTAACCTAGGGGTAAAGGAGGGTTTCCCGATCGTCTATTGAGCTGTCTCTGATTATCTCTGAGGCTTGGGGAGGTTGAATTTTGGTTATTCTTTCCAGAAAATTTCATAGGGCTGTAGGAATCGATGCAGAAATCCGGGCGGGAGTGCATCTTCGATTTGTGATCCATGGGCGGCCATCGCTCGTTTTTTTTGTTTGATGACGCGTCCGATCGCTAGAGAATGCCAGCCTGATGCGAGAATCAAAAATTGGATGCAGGGTGTTTTCCATAAAACCCAGATGGGATACTGCCACAGTTGCGCTGTTCCAGGGAAATTTTCTAGGGCCGCTTTGACCAGATGATAGGTCGCTTCATGGTCGGGATGACGATCGTGGCGGTGTGGGACAAAGACTTCGACTTGTGGATACGGGGCCAAGATTGCCTGAAATTCCCGAATCAGTTGTGTGTGTTCTGGGGGTAACAACTCGTGCAATGCTCCATCGGGATAATTTAAAAATGTGATGCACTGTCGATCGATGCCGAGTTTAGCGAGAGCTTGGGTTGCTTCTTGTTGGCGTTGCAAGGCAATGGCGGTTTTGCGGCTAGTTTCTCTTGAAAATGCGCCATCGGTAACAAAGATCACTCTTATCTCTTGTCCCAATGCCTGCTTGATCGCGATCATCCCGCCACATCCCAAGCTCTCGTCGTCGGGATGGGGTGCAAAGACGATCGTGGGGATATTGGGTATAGGAAGGGGCTTACTTTTTTTGTTAATCCAGTAGCTTGCAAGATTTGCATTAATCGCTCGGAGCGAATGCAGCGATCGGCGTAAAAGCGAGATAAATGGTGCAAGAAGATTCATTCTTATCTTAGTAATTGGATAATTTGCGATACTAACCAGTTCTATTGAGTTGATTCTATTGAGTTGATTCTATTGAACAAATGATGAATGATTGTATTCTGTCTTACCTTCCGTCTAATGCATAACATCAAACCAAGATTAAATTAAGTATTAATATTTAGCTTAATGAGGCTCTGAGTCGGATAGTGCTAATCTCATTCTATCCCTGGAGAGTGGCCTTCGTGGCTGTGTCACCTGCGATCGGATTGCGATCGTTAAACCTCTTAATATCTTTAACCCGGTTATTCGTCTATTAACCATAAAGTGATCATAAAGCCGTAAGCTAATTTAAAAAAAATCTGAGTTTTCCGAACTATCTTACTTCTTGAGCCTAGTTTAGATGTGGTTTTTGATGCATATTTATCTTTATCTCAAATCATTCACAATGGATCTCCGTAAGCGAGATGGCACGACAAAAGCAGTTCACGGTTTGGCGGCGGGTTTGGCGGCCCATAACATTCCTGTGACGGTTCTATTTGAAGGGCCGCAGACATCCAAGATAATGGTGGATGGGATTACTTATCAATGTTTTTTACATCAAACGACATCGCCTTCGTTTCAAATTTCGACTGGGCTACAAGCCTTCCTAAAGCAATTAGTGCCGGCGAATGACTTGGTAATTTTGAATGGGGGATTTCATTGTAGTATTTATGCCATTTCTCGGATATTGAAGCGTCAGGGGATTGGCTATATCATGGCTCCCCATCTTAATTATGATGTTCAAATGTTCCGCAAGCGGCCCTGGTTAAAATATCCCTATTGGCATTTGGCCGAACATCAGGTGTTGAATGATGCGCTAGCAGTTCAGATTCTCGATCGTAGACAAATAACGGTCTTACGCGATCGTGGGA
>JAYUEU010000044.1:0-7245 GCA_043739065.1 Synechococcales cyanobacterium
GATCGCCGAAGACGTATCCAGCAAGTACGTGCCGCCCCATGTCAATATTTTTTATTGCTTGGGTGGGATTACGCTGACTTGCTTCCTTATTCAGTTTGCTACTGGATTCGCGATGACATTTTATTACAAGCCAACGGTGGCTGAAGCATTCACGTCAGTTCAGTTCATCATGAATGATGTTAACTTCGGTTGGCTAATTCGTTCTGTCCATCGCTGGTCCGCTAGCATGATGGTTCTGATGATGATCCTGCACGTCTTCCGTGTTTACTTGACGGGTGGTTTTAAAAGACCCCGTGAGTTGACTTGGTTGAGTGGTGTGGTGATGGCAGTGCTGACTGTATCCTTCGGCGTAACGGGTTACTCGTTGCCTTGGGATCAAGTGGGCTTTTGGGCTGTCAAGATTGTGTCTGGTGTGCCAGAAGCTATTCCTGTTGTGGGCAGTCTGATTGCAGACTTGTTGCGCGGTGGAGCTAGCGTAGGTCAATCGACACTGACTCGCTACTACAGCGCACATACGTTTGTGTTGCCTTGGTTGATTGCAGTCTTCATGCTGTTTCACTTCCTCATGATTCGTAAGCAAGGAATTTCTGGTCCTCTGTAAATTTTAAGCGTCTTAGTTTAAGAATTTACTACTAGATCTCTCACCCATAGGAGCCTTTCCATGACTACTTTGAAAAAGCCGGATATGACCGATCCGATCGTCCGCGAGAAGCTGGCGAAGGGCATGGGCCACAATTACTACGGTGAGCCTGCTTGGCCTAACGATTTACTGTACATGTTCCCTGTTGTGATCATGGGTTCATTTGCATTGATCGTTGGTTTGGCAGTATTGGATCCCGCACTTGTCGGTGAGCCTGCTGATCCGTTTGCAACTCCCTTGGAAATTCTTCCTGAGTGGTATTTGTATCCTGTGTTCAACATCCTCCGTTTGGTACCGAATAAGCTCCTTGGAGTTGTATTGATGGCGTCTGTGCCGTTGGGTCTGTTCACGATTCCTTTCTTGGAAAATGTGAACAAATTCCAAAATCCATTCCGTCGTCCTTTGGCGATGGCTGTGTTTTTGTTTGGGACAGCAGTTACTTTGTACCTTGGTGCAGGTGCGCTCTTCCCAGTTGATAAGGCGCTGACTTTAGGTCTGTTCTAAAAAAACTTGTTTGAGAACGGAAAAGCTTGCCTGAGAGATCTTGGGCAAGCTTTTTTGTTGAATTGAGAATGAAGAGTTGAGAATTTTATTGGTAGCAGTTCCAAATTCAAAATTGACATTTCCATGGTGGTTGATATTGAGAAAGCTTCGGGATATCCTGACCAAAGATGGGATAGTAAGAAAGTCTGGGGATATGCTCAAGGAAATTTACGGAAATTTTTTCCCTATTTCGTTCTACGGGGTGGATATACGGAAAAGTTGTGACTAATAAGAGTTAGCTGGCTTGCCCCAAGCCCTAGAATTTTCAATTTATCTCGTTAATAAAAAGCTTGTATCCATGACACCCGAAGAACTACGCCCGATTTTAGACCTTCCTGAAGGACTGAAACTCGACTTTAAGAGAGAATATAAACTAAACTCTCAACCTCCTGATGGAGTTAATAAACAGAACTGGAAGAAACTTGTTGATGGGCAATGGGATGAATTGATTAAAGATGTTATTGCACTTACCAACGGAAATTCTGGAACCGTTAGTCAAGATGCACTCCTTATTGTAGGAGTAGGCGATAAGCCTGACAGTATGGGTTTACGTCCACTGTATGATACAAGCAACTTACAAATCACATCTCAACAAATCATGGCTAAGGTCAATGATGCCTGTGACCCACCAATTCCAGATATCCTGTGTGAGAGAGTGGATCTAAGTGGTGAAACTATCCTTGTGATAAGGATACCACCCAGTCCCCATCTACATGAAACAAAAAGACAATTAAATATTTTCAAGGGAGATTTTGATGGTGCTGGAAAATTCGTTAATTTAAGACCAGATAAAACATACACTGCCCACACAGCATTCATTAGGCGTGGAGAAGATATTTTCCCTGCAACTAACGCAGAGAGATCCGCGTTGCAGAGAGAAAAAGCAGGTATACAAGAGACGATAACAGCAATCTATGAAGATCCTGAAATACCCGAAGATGAACCGCTTCCAATTAGCCCTAGTGGAATGGAAGACCGTATCTCTGATGTCATTAAGATTTGTGAAGAGGCTTATTCCAATGAACCAATTCGTCTAATTGAGTGGCATTTAGGAGAAGATCAACAAATTAATGCCCTATTTCGTGAGCGTAGACGGGGTTGGTATTTTAATTTCAGCGTTTCTCAAAATAAAAAAGGGAAATGGAGTACAGCGCATAAAGTATGCCCCATTTTCTTGCCCCTATTAGAACCCGATGAACATCTATGGCATGAGCTAACTTGTTCTGCACTCCCAGAAGACTGGTATGCCCTAGATGAAATTATACGTTTGGGACTTAAGTTTCAAGGAAGTCAAATCCGTTGGGCAGGGCAATATGCAATTGGGGAGAATGTAGCTGATGATGCTATGGAGCAATTTGGAGTGTATGTTCCTGATGAGGAATTGCTTCCTGTTTTTTTATTTATAAACAAGCAAGTAGGCTTACTCCTAGTCAGTTACTTTAAAAATCCTGATGGTTTTGCAAAAGAGAATCTGTTGTGTGACAACAATACTGATGAGTGCTGCGTAATGGAATCTCTACTTGAAGCACAGCAGACTCTTGAAGAGAAGCTCCAGTTCTATAATGAGCAGGAGCTTGATTAGAGTGAGATGGTTTCGCGCAAGTTGATGGATATATTTAGTCGCGCTCCAATCAGCTAACAAGTCCGTTGCACACGGACCCTATAGAAGAAAGAGTTGGTCGAGTTCGAGAAGTTACTAGCGGCGGGTGAACGGGGGGCGTTTAACCTGCCTTTCGTAATCAAAATGGGTAATGAAATACAAACTTTAGCGGCGATCGCAGATATTTTCAGATGCTTGTAGCTGTGATGACTTTAATGCGGGACATATTTGACTCTGGTATTGAACAGATATTTGTGGCACGATAGGAGTAACTGATTCAAGCAAAGTCACCGCCCAAATTAACCTTCATCCCGCTGATGCTAAGGAACCCATAAGAAAGCTCAAAATTATCATTGAGAATTACCTAGATGGATATGTTGCGTATCCTATAGATGTTACGGGTGCGATCATTAGGCAAGGAGAGACTTATGAAGAAGCGTTATGGGACGTAAAATCTGCGATCGCTTGCTACGCGGAAGTCTTTGGCAAGGAAATGCTAGATAGTACTCCTTCGGTTGAGGTATTCATTGCTGAGGCAGGGGTCGCCGTTTAATGCTTCCATGTTGTGACATTTGAATAACGTAGAAAAGTATATGGATCACCGAGTAATTCAATTAGGGAGCCGGTTATGCTTCCAAGGCGCTCTTGAGTCAACTATTCGAGATCTGTTTTAGGTAGTGAGGTTCGATCGTGGATTGTTTGTGTTGATTTGTCGAAGTTCTTCGTAGAGTTCAGTCTCACGATCGCTTAATGTTTTGGGCAGCACGTACTGGAGTTCAACGATTTGGTCACCCCTGTTGCCATTGCCATCGGGATAGCCTTTTTTTGCAAGACGGTAGCGTTGGCCAGATTTAACGCCTGAGGGAATATTCATGCGCACCAGACCGTCGAGGGTTGGGACTTCAATTTCTCCACCTAATATGGCTTCTGGGACCGTCAATGGCACTTGACAGACTAAGTTGATCCCATCAAAACGATAAAATGGATGGGCGACTAGATCGATCGTCAAGAATAAATCACCGCCATTAATTCCTTGTCCTTCAAGCCGGATCCGCTGGCCTGATACTAATCCACCGGGCATCGTTACTTCGAGTAATCGGCCATCTTCGAGCCGAATTCGTTCCTTTCCACCGTTGTAAGCTTTTTCTAAAGGCACAGTCAGTTGGGCTTCGGCATCACGAGGCTGGGGTTTGCGGGGTGTGGGATCTTCGGCAGGATAGGTGTTCCTTCGATCGTTGGTCCGATCGTATCCACTATTGGGTGCTTGCGACGGTGGTCCCCAGTTGTCATCTCGGGGTTTGCTAGAAGTGCCCCAATCGTCGTTACGGGACTCATTTCGAGCGTCATTTCGAGAGGGTCCCCAGTCATCACGCGGGGTTTCAGCGGCTCGACGAGGTTCCGAATTACGAGCTTCATTAAAGGCGTTTGGACGAGCGGCTGGCTCATTGAAGTAGGTATCGCGGCTATTTCCTCGACTATTGGGTCGGACGGCATTGCCCGAGTAGTCGCTGCCACCTGGGGAAGGCCGATCGGTTCGGTTAGGGCGGCCTCCTTTACGAGAACTTTCTTGGTTGTTCAGTACGGTATCGAAAAATTCATTGAAGTCTCGAATTTTGCTGAAGTCTTCTTCAGATTGTTCTTCGCTTTGGTCGCCGGATTTAGTCTTAAAAAAGTCCCAGGCTTTGTTAACCCCTGAAAATCCTTTTTGTTTCCAGAAGTTCCCAAATTTGTCGTATCGAGCCCGCCGATCGGGATCTGAAAGCACTTCGTAGGCTTCATTAATATCCTTAAAGCGTTCTTCCGCTTCTTTGTTTCCTGGATTCATATCCGGGTGATAAGTCCGAGCTAGGCGGCGATAAGCACGTTTAATTTCATCGCTTTCAATGTCACGATTGACACCTAGGATTTCGTAGTAGTTGCGGAAGTTTTGCATAGGAAATGAATCGGGCTATTTAGCAACAGAGAATGGAGCAACGGAAATGGCTACCATTCATCGCCGTCCCAGTTGTCATAGTCATAGTTTGGTTTATCCGTTTTTTTCTTCTGATCTCGAATATCATCCCGTCGTCCTGAATCCCGAACATTCCGAGCCTCGTTGGTATTGTCCTGACGGATGCGACTACGATCGTCATAGCGATCGTCTGGGCGTGAATTCAACGATCGATCGTCATAGCGATCGGTTTCGCGATTGGAAGGACGATCGTCATAGCGATTGATCGGACGATCGTCATAGCGATTAGTATCACGATTAGAACTACGATCGTCATAGCGATCATCGTCACGATTTTGGTTGCTGTAGCCGGATCGATCGTCGTAGCGATTAGGATCACGGCTGACATTACGATTGTCGGGGTAATCGTCATAGTTATCAGAACGATCGGAAGCCGACTTATAATCTCCGCTATTTATGCCGCGATTTCCCGCAGACCAATCATCAAAGGACGGATTCCGGCTAGGGGGTAATGCGCCCGAATTCCCATAACGTCCCGTGCCATATTGGTTCCCGTAGTTGTAAGAACCGGAATTGTAGTCGTAGCTGCCGCCATCTCGTCGAGAGTTGTAATCGTTATAATAATCGTCGTCATCATCTAAGAAGAAGTCTTTTACGGCCTCGAAGAATCCGCCTTCTTTTTCATACTCTTGATTACGTTCATAAACTTCGCGCTGTAAATCAGATAACGCATCTTTGAGATCCGCTTCTGTAATATCAATCAATCGCTCATCATTATCGCCTAGTGCTTGGCGAAGCCGTTGATTCAGGGGTTCAATCCGTGATCGGTAAGGGGCGACAAAATTCATGCCGAAGTCGAGGGTTGCTTCTCGCATTTGGCGTTCGGCTTGGACCACCATAGCTTCGGCTCGGTTGCGTTTTTCGACTTTTTCTCGGCGCAAACGATCGCTGTCGGCATAAACTGCGGCATCGCGAATCATCATTTGCACTTCATCAGGACTCAGAGTTGATGCGCCCTGAATAGTGATGCTCTGTTCGCGACCCGTGGTGCGATCCATAGCTGTGACTTGCAGGATACCGTTTGCGTCAATATCAAGGGAAACCTGAACTTGAGGAATTCCACGCGGTGCAGGCGGAATGCCCATGAGCTTGAATTTGCCAAGGGTTTTATTGCCGCTTGCCATTTCCCGTTCGCCTTGGACGACATTGACTTCGACAGAGGTTTGATTGTCTTCGGAGGTGGAAAAGATGTCCGATCGCCGCACTGGAATGGTGGTGTTGCGTGGAATTAGCTTTTTCATTAAGCCGCCGATCGTTTCAAGGCCGATCGAAACCGGAGTCACATCTAACAGCAAAATATCCTTAAGTTCGCCCGCCAAAACACCCGCCTGAACTGCCGCACCGATCGCCACTACTTCATCAGGGTTTACGTTTTGATTGGGTTCACGACCAAGAATCGATCGGACCAATTCCTGCACCATGGGCATCCGAGTTCCGCCGCCGACTAAGACAATTTCGTCAATGTCGCGGGGTGTAAATCCAGCATCACGCAGAGCTTGCTTAACAGGAAACCGTAATCGACTCACCAGTTCGCTGCATAAAGCTTCAAATTGCGATCGGGTTAACCGCGTTTCAATATGCTTCGGTCCATCTTCTGTGGCTGTGATGAAGGGCAAATTAATATCTGTAACATTAACGCCAGAGAGTTCAATTTTGGCTTTTTCAGCCGCTTCCGTCAGACGTTGAAGAGATTGCCGATCGCGCCGTAAGTCGATGCCTTCTTTTTCTAAAAATTGTTCAGCTAGCCAGTTGACAATTGCCATATCGAAGTCACCGCCGCCAAGCTGAGTATCGCCGCTGGTCGATCGCACTTCAAAAACGCCATCGCCAACTTCTAGGATTGACACGTCAAACGTCCCGCCGCCCAAGTCGAAAACTAGGACCAATTCACTCTGACGACGATCGAGACCATAGGCCAAAGATGCGGCTGTTGGTTCATTTAGAATCCGTTTGACATCCAATCCCGCGATCCTTCCAGCATCCCGAGTGGCTTGCCGTTGGGAATCATTAAAATAGGCTGGAACGGTGATTACTGCGCCCGTGACAGGTTCGCCGAGATAGCGCGATGCTTCTTCCGCGAGTTTCCGCAGCACCATAGCGGAGATTTCTTCTGGGGCAAAGTCACGATCTAGGCGCGGACACTTAATTTTAATATTGCTATTTTCATCCCTACGCACGGTATAGGGAACCTGCTTATCTTCGGGAGTTAGTTCGGTGTGTTTGCGACCGATGAAGCGCTTGACATTATAAAACGTGTTCTGAGGATCCAGGACTGACTGACGACGGGCGAGTTGACCCACCAGACGATCGCCGTCCTTGCTCATGCCCACCACTGAAGGTGTTGTGCGCATCCCTTCCGCATTGGCAATGACAACAGGTCTACCCCCTTCCATGACGGCGACAACCGAATTTGTGGTGCCCAGGTCGATCCCTACGACTCTTCCCATTGTG
>JAYUEU010000045.1:0-23250 GCA_043739065.1 Synechococcales cyanobacterium
ATTAGCATAAGTCTTATACTGAGCCGTCAGACTAGACTGATTACGCTCTAAATAACGCCACAGAATTCTGGGTACGACGGAGCCACCTAAGTGACGATGGAGATCTGCATACAGAGCCACAGGATACCTCTTTAGGGATAAATAAAAATAGATTGAGCGATAAATAAGCGAAATACTTACTCTGGAATTAGACTGTGTTTATCTAAGGTTAGCTCGATGCAGATTGTTCGTAATCTCAACGACAATCCAGCCTTAAAATCAACATATTGGTAACAGGGTTTTTCACCGATCGAATCGAATAATAAACCCAACAAATGCAGACAAAATGGTACGGACAAAATAGAGGACATTAACCCAAACACAGATACCTAATCTTGATAGTATTTAGGATTCCTTAAGTAAGCATGATAGACATTTTTTCAGGAATTAGCCATAATTTAGATAATGTTTTCATGTCAGGACATCAACACTTTAAATTAGTGAGTAATTAAAGCTAATTTATCTCGTGTCTTAACAAGAATTCTTAAAGCTTTCTAAAGAACGCAGATTTCCTATAGCCCTGCCGTACCTTAGAGAGCTGCAACTACTTTATTAGATTTGCTGGAGTGACTATGCCATCTCAATCGAAACGCACCACTAATAAGTTACAAGCTAAATTGCAACCTCAATCTGACATCCTAGTGCAATCAGTATCGCCAAGTTCCTCAGAACTCATCACTTCAGCGATTAACACTATTGCCGTCACCAATCCTCCTCACGAGCCAATGACCTGTAATGTGGTCGAAAAAGTTGTCGAAGTCGATCGCCGAGTCTATGCAGCAGCCGAGGAATTTCCGATTCCTAGTTGGGGCTGTAGCTTCAGCGATCGGATGCAGCAAACATTGACGGTGAAAGATGACGATCTATTTTTAATTACAGATACTTTAGGCAACATTTCAGGCTGTCTGGATGATGGCGTTGTCACCAGCATGGGTCTCTTTTGCCGTGACTCGCGCTTCCTGAGTCGGCTGGAATTACAACTCAACCATCGATCGCCCGTTCTCCTCAGCAGCACCGCCCAACGGGGTTTTTCTCTATCCGTTCTCTGTGCAAATCCGCGTCTAGATGATATCCCAGCCGAGACTATTGGAATTCAGCGGGAATTAGTACTAAATGGCGGCTTATTTGAAGAAATCACCTTAACTAACTATGGACCGGATCCTATATCATTTGATTTGAGTTTGAGCTTTGATGCAGACTTTACTGATTTATTTGAAATTCGAGGCTTCGATCGTAAAGAGCATGGGCAACTACTCCGCCGAGTCGTGCGACTTACAACCAATGACCCATCAACATCTCCTGTTGAAGCCTATGCGCTGTATGAAGATCCTAGCGAAATGAGCATGGCCTACCAAGGGCTTGATGGCAGCATCATGGAATCTCATATTCAGTTTTTCCACAACCAACCCCAAGCTTTCAAAGGCTACACCGCTCTTTGGCATATCGAACTAGAATCCCACGCCACAGAACGTCTCAGTTATCGGATTAGTTTGCTCACTAATAGCCAACCTGTTTCCCGTGTCCCTGTGCCCATGACGTTAGCGCAGGCGAAGGCCGCAGAAATGATGGAGGAACAGGACTGGCGCGCTTCAGCTACTCAGATTCGGACTGATAATAAAGCTATTAATCAAGTGATTGAACGGGCAGAGCAAGATATTTATTTGCTGCGGCAGACGTTTGAACAAGGAAAAGTACTATCAGCCGGAGTTCCGTGGTTTTGTACCTTATTTGGTCGAGATTCCATCATTGCTGCGTCTCAATGTTTAATTCTCAATCCATCGATCGCCCGTGATACGTTAACCGTGCTTGCTCATTACCAAGGAAAATACGACGACGATTGGCGGGAGGAAGAACCGGGAAAAATTCTCCATGAAATTCGTCTTGGGGAAATGGCTCGCTGTGAAAAAATTCCTCATACGCCTTATTACGGAACTGTTGATGCAACGCCGCTGTGGTTGATGCTGTATGCCGAATATTATGCCTGGACGGGCGATCGGGAAACGACTGAACGGTTGTGGGAAAATGCATTGTCGGCGATGCGTTGGATCGATCGCGAAATTGCTGAAACAGGTTATCTCAGTTACAGCAAACGATCGAAGCGTGGTTTGATTAATCAAGGTTGGAAAGATTCTGGAGATTGTATTGTCGATCGCGATGGCAAAATGGCGATAGGGCCGATCGCATTGTGTGAAGTTCAAGGGTATGTCTATGCAGCAAAAATGCGGATGAGTGAACTGGCTCATGGTCGCAAACGGCCGGATTTGGGCGATCGTTGGAGAGAGGAAGCGGAGCAATTGAAAGAACGGTTTAATAAAGATTTCTGGATGAAGGATGAAGGATTTATTGCTTTAGCGCTTGATGGCGAGGGCAAAATGGTCGATAGCATTACTTCAAATCCGGGCCATTGTTTGAATCTTGGGATTTTAGACGATGAGAAAGCTAAAAGTGTCGCTGAACGTCTCCAAGCGCCTGATATGTTCAATGGTTGGGGGATTCGGACTCTCAGTAGCTTCTCCCCTGCTTACAATCCTATGGGGTATCACTTAGGGTCTGTGTGGCCCCATGACAACGGTATGATTGCCTTAGGATTACGATCGTTGGGCCATGTGGATCATGCTTTGGAGTTGGGTCAAGCGTTGTTAGATATGACGTTGCGCCAACCGTATCAGCGTCCACCAGAGTTGTTGTGTGGCTATGAACGTCAGGGCGATAGTGAACCTGTGCGCTATCCTGTGGCTTGTTCTCCTCAGGCATGGGCGACGGGAACGGTCTTTCAGTTGTTGCAAATGATGACTAATTTGGTTCCTGATGCACCTGCAAATTGTTTACGGATTATTGATCCGGCTTTGCCTGCGAATATCCAACATTTGACGATTACTAATTTACATGTGGGATCGACGTTGGTGGATTTGGAGTTTATTCGTCAAGGCGCATCAGCGAAAGAACGCAGCGGTACGACGACTTCTTGTCGAGTCATTCGGAAACGGGGGAATTTACGGGTTGTAATTGAGGCTTAGGGATTTGAATCGTTCTGAACATGGGGTCGATCGTAATATTGGCCTTGTGTTCGGAGTCACTTCCGTATGATTTACGGGCTAGGGAAGATTTAATGGCGTTCCATAATTAAGGTATGAGAAAAGAGGATTATGGCTATGACTGTCGTTATCAGTATCGTCATTCATAACGACAAAGCTCCCGGTTACCATGATGAAATCAAGCAAGACTGCCTAAAAATGTAGGTTAAGGGCATGGATTTCCGAGAAATTAGCCGAGTCAAAGGGGGCATCCTACAACATCCTAAATTGGGTTCGGGCCGTGGGAACAGATCGTCCTGCCGCCTATGAACCTGACGCAATTCCTGAAGTTGGACCACTGGATGAGTTATAAACATTTGTCGGCCAAAAAAACAATATCTGTCTGTAGACTGCCGTTGACCATTTCAAAGCTGGAATCTTAGGATGGGAGTAGGGAGTCATAGTGTCGAGACGTTTCGTGCGCTGTGGGCGTTGGTCGAACCCTGGCAATGCTACTTCTATGTAACGGATGGCTGGTCAGTTCACTCTTGTTTCATCCCAGAGGGAGATCAGATCATTAGTAAGACCTACAGGACTCGTGTAGAGGGAGAAAATAAGAGGTTGCGGCACTATCTCACCCGCCTACGTCGACCATCGAAAGACGTTGTGTTATTCCAAGTCCGAGGAAATACTGCGCCACTCGATTAGATGATTACTTCACTATCTCAAATTTATTAGATTGTTACTTCACTATCTCAAATTTTGGGATATGCCTATTCCCTGAAGCATCATACCTTAAATCACCAACGCCGAAAAAATCTTATCTACCTCAAAACGATACTCCTAGAAAGCTACATTAGTGTTTACATCATTAGATTGAAATTTTTGGATTGAAATCTTTGGTTTGAGGGGTTAGAACCCTGTGCCGATTTAGATTTTTTGTGGCAGTATTAATTGCTTCATTGCTAACTTTTTTATGAAATCTTTCAACCTGGGTGCGATCGTTCTTCTTTCATTAGCTGCATTGGTTAATACTGGTAGATCAGTACATGCGATCGAAGTACCTACACTAAACCATAATTCAGACAGCGATTCATTGGATCAAGTTACATCCGTATCGCAGTTAACAGATGTAAAACCAACTGACTGGGCATTTCAATCACTTCAGTCTCTAGTTGAACGATATGGCTGCATCGTAGGGTTTCCTGACAAGACCTATCGAGGCGATCGGGCATTATCCCGATATGAATTTGCGGCAGGGCTGAATGCTTGTATGGATCGGGTGAATGATTTGATTGCGGCAAATAGCAATGGGGCAAAACGCGAAGATTTAATTGCATTGCATAAACTTCAAGAGCAGTTCGCTGCTGAACTAGCAATGATACGTGGCAAAGTCGATGTACTCGATAGTAAAGTTGGAATCTTAGAGAAACAGCAATTTTCGACTACTAGTAAACTCTATGGTCAGATTGTTATGGGATTGCAGGGAAGTAATACTATAGGAGTTGATCTATTTCCAAAAGACGGCACAAAAGAACGATCGGGACAAGCTAATTTAAGTCTGGGCTACAACGCACAAATAACAATAGCAACTTCTTTTCGCGGTGATGACTTGCTCCTGACTGGATTCCAGACTGGGAACATCTCATCAAGTGCCGGAGCCCTATCCACTAATGCAGGTCGTCTTGCCTATGAATCTGAATTAAACAATCAGCTTTTAATTAGTGATCTTTCCTATCGTTTCCCCATTGCTAAAAATTTTGGCATTGTGATTGGAGCCGCTGGTGTTAATCCAGAGAATGTTTTCCGAGGCATCAATCCATTAGAAGGGTATGCCGATGGTGCATTGTCTCGGTTTGGACAGCGCAATCCTATTTTGAGCGTGGCGGATACTAGTGCAGGTATTGGTTTTGATTGGCAAATCGCACCGAAAGTTAGTCTTCAAGGGGTATATTCAGCCACAAATCCTGCTTTGACTTCTGATGCAAATAGTGGAGGTTTGTTGAATGGTAGTTACACCGCAGGTACTCAACTTTCATTGGCTCCTACAAAAGCGATCGATGTAGGATTGCATTATTTATATTCCCGTAGTCCCAATGGTGTTTTAGGATTTGGTGTGGGGGATACGCAATTGATTTCCCCGTTAGTTGTTGATAATGTAGCGACTTCGACCCAAGCGATCGGGGCGACTACGGCATGGCGTGTTAATCCTAAATGGACGATCGGGGCTTGGGGAGGCTGGACTAGCTCTACTGCAATAGGTCAACCGGGAACCGTAGAAACGACTAACTGGATGTTATTTTCAGCATTACCTGATTTATTTGCTCCTGGAAATCTCGGCGGTATTTTAGTGGGTCAACCGCCTAAAATTTCATCCAGTACGCTGCCAGACGGATTGAATTTTCCGAATTTCAGCGATAATGGAACTCAGGGCGGGCAGTCTTCCAGTACAGTTCATATTGAAGCTTTTTACCGAGCAAAGGTCAGCAATAACATGGCTATTACGCCGGGATTTCTCGTGATTTTCAATCCAAATCATAATTTGAGTAATGATACTTTAATGATTGGAACTGTGCGAGCTAGTTTTCAGTTCTAATTTAATAGTTCTAATTTAATTGACTTTCATGGCCTATCCAGTTCAAAATTAAGGAGTTTTAGCGAATGAAAATCTCAATCCATCAGATATTAATCAATACAGTCGCCCTTACTGTTGGACTATTTAGTACTATTGTAATTTCTAAAAGTGCGATCGCCCAAATCACCGTCAAAAGTTCTGGAGTTATTTCTGGTACTGTACAATTGCCTAATAAAAATCCTAATTTTAACGCAGGCACCACTCGCGTAGATACCGATAGTCAAGGTCGATATTTTCGCAATGGAGTTCTAGTTTATTCTGCTGAATCCTTCAATTCAGCCTTTGTTCAGGTTGCTAATAATGGTAAATACTATGTAGATTTTCGAGGCATTCCTGTTGTGTCAGTCGATGGAATGCTTACGTCTGATGCCCTTCAGGGCGATCTTAAATTCACTCAACGATTTAATAATGATGCACCTGTAAAATTGTGGGGCAATATTCAAGATGAATTGGTTTTGAGAGGAAACTTCGTTGGGACTGTGACGGATCCGGCAACGGGAAAACAATATCAGGGAACATTTGACGTTAAAGGTCAAGGGCCTCGTTATAGTGCGAGTAATGGTGGCACGAGTCCAACGGTATTTGATTTTCAGTCTCAGTATCGTGGAACAGATCCCAAAATTCCCGCAGCGCTAACAGTTCGTTCCTATGGAATTACTGCCGTGCCTGTTTCGTTGATTATTACAGTTCCGACAAATACCGGATCTAATCCAGGCGGCAATCCAGGTGGTAATCCAGGCAGCAATCCAGGTGGTAATCCAGGCAGCCCAATCGCACCTGCTGATCCGAGTGATTTGGCGGGATTATTGAATGGAAGTCCACGGTTTTTTGAGGTGAATCGGGTAGTTTTAGATAAACAAGACTCACCGATCGGCCCAAAGAGTCGAATTCTTTTACGATAGATTCCGATCGGATTAAACCGAAATATGCTTTGATTTGAAGGTGTTCTTACCTCATTGTAAACTCCTTATGCCTAGAAGAAGATTGCCTCAAATCATTGCTGGAGGACGGTTTGTTATTGTCATTGCCGTCGTCTGCTCATCTCTCGCCTCAATGATGATTTTGATTTACGGTGGGTTTCTCACGTTTCATTTTATGAGCCACATCATTACTCAAGGTGAAGTCTCTAGCAAGGTGGCTAAAGAACTAGTGGTGTCTATGATTGAAGTGATTGATTTATTCTTGTTGGGAACTGTGTTCTATATTACATCTTTGGGCTTGTATGAACTTTTTATTGACGAACATATTGAAGTCCCCAAATGGCTAGAAATTCGGACGATCGATGATCTTAAAGCTCGATTAATCAGTGTCGTTGTAGTTGTGTTGGGCGTTGTATTTTTGGGACAGGCGGTAAGTTGGGATCGGCAAACTGATTTACTTCCCTTTGGTGTAAGTATCGGACTAGTGATTGCGTCACTTACGTTCTTTCTGAATACTCATCGTGATCCAAGGGGACATTAACCTAAGGGCATATTAGTTTAAATTTTCAGGTTGACTTACGCTTCGTCCTGAGCCTTGAATGATCGGGGATTTGATACGGTTAATTTGCCCAATCGCCCAATTGGCGGTATCTTGGACATCTGGATCTGGATCTTCGCAGGCATTTTGAAGCAGTTGGCTAATGCGGGTCAAGCTGTCGTAAATGCGGGTCAGATCTCGAATAGCATTTTTCCGAACATCTGGATTTTCATCTTGCATTGAAATGGCAAGCGCCCGACTCATGGGTTTAAGAGTGCGGGTACTGATTTCAGACAGAGCCGATAACACCAAACTTCGCTGATGGGAATCAGAGTCAAGCAACAGGTCAACCATAGGCTGTACTGCCCGTGAGTCCCCACGTCGTCCAAGTTCCCAAATTGCTTTTTGACGTTTAGCGGGGTCTGGATTTCGCAATTCGTGAACTAGTGAATCCATGACGCTGAGCTTTGGCATCCGCACCGTGGGTTCGATCGGGGTGGGTTCTGAATCAGGCTTATTTGCAAGTTCTAATTTAGGTTCTTCTAGTTCAGCTTCTGGTGGGTCAATCGGTAGCGTCTTTTTGGACTTCGGTTGCCAAGGTTTTGGCGCGGGTGATTCTGCTACAGAGGCTGTGATGGTTCCAGCAGATTGTGCTTCAGGGGGCTTATAGAGAATGGGGTCGGACGGTTCGGTAATGGTGGGCGGCGATCGTTTGATCATCAATACAGCCCCTATCCCTGCGACCAGAACGCTACCGCCTAATAGGCCCGGAACCCACCAATCTTTGGTCTGTTTAGTTGGAGCTTTGACTGTAGCCGCAGGAGTCGCGGTGGGTGTTGCGATAGGGCTGGGTTTGGGTTTAGTTTGTCCGTAAGAGGGCAAGGGAAAACTGACTAGACCTGCGGCAAGTAGAGCGAGGGCAGGTAGACAGGGCGCAAATATTTGAGTGGGGATCTTGAAAAGCATAGAAGATGGGGACGATTCGGGTACTAACCTATGGGCTAGAGTGCCCCAGCGTCACAAGGGAATTACTAGAGCCTTGGTAAGATTATTTTATGGATAATGCCATCATAATCGGACAGCGGTACCACGTACGATAATACCTCCTTCGTTTGGAATCTCTACGATTAATTGACTGGGACGACCTAGGGCTTCGCCTTGATGAATTAAAATTTTTGTGGGGACAGGTAGATATTCAATGGCTCTCAAATATCCGCCGAGTGCAGCAGCGGCTGAACCTGTTGCTGGATCTTCAATTACACCGCCGACGGGGAAAGGATTTCGGGAATGAAATAGGGTGGGGCTTTCTTGCCAAATCAATTGTAATGTTGTTAATTGATGCAAGATCATAAATGCTTTTAGCCGATCGAAATTGTAGTCTAATTGTTCAAGTCTATTGTAGTCTTTAACTGCCAAAATTAAGTGCCATGATCCAGCATAGGCAAAGCTTGGAGGCAATGCTAAATCCAATTGATCTAGTTGCCAATTCAATGATTCTAGTGCTTCTAGGAGCATTCCATTTTCGATCGATCGTTGCTGAGGTTCAACGGATATTAATGCTGCTTCCCAATGACCATTCTCTAATTGATTTACAACAACTGGAACAATACCAATAATAGTAGATAATTGATAGGTTCCAGCACCTTGACTTTGCCCTAGACATACACCTGTTGCGATCGTGGCATGACCACAAAACGAGACTTCCCCCTCTGGACTGTAGTACCGAATTGTCCGAATTAAACCCGACTTTGGAACTACAAATGCCGTCTCAGAGAACCCAATATCTGCTGCAATTTGTTGCATGGTTTCAGGGTCAGGCAAATGATCACCGACCCAAACTCCAGCAGGATTTCCGCCTGTCAAGATAGTTGTAAATGCAGAAAAACGATCGATCGTCATAGTTGGTTTTAAGTTGAAATTAGTTCATTATGCATTCAGTCTATCTCTTATCATAGTCCCCCTTACCAAGGCGGATTTAGGGGGATCAAGACTTTTAGTGTGACTATATAGATTAGGTATTACACCAGGATATAGGGTGAATTCACGGCCAATACTCGACCCGATCGGCTAAGTATTTGGTTGATCATTGCGACGACTTCAGCCCGCGTTGCTGGACGGTTTGGAGTGAATTGGTTAACATTTGGATAGTTGACAACAATGCGATTTTGAATGGCCGTCGCAACGGTTATTTGGGCATCTGCCGGAATGCTGGCGCGATCGGTCAGTTTAGTCAATATTGCCGTATCACCACCCGAAAGTGACAATCCAGCGACTAATGCTTGAACTAATTGCAATCGAGTCATAGTTTGATCTGGATTAAATTTCCCACTGGCATCACCGACCAGAAACCCACCGGATACTATTTGATCAATTGAATCTTTGGCCCAATGGGTACTCGGGATATCACTAAAGCTTTGAGTGGTGCGCCGCGCTGGAGGATTGATGGCACGGGCGGCAATGGTTGCAAATTGCGATCGGGTAATGGAAACATCGGGTTTAAATGTTCCGTCTGCATATCCTCGAATATAGTCTTGCATTGCCATTGATAATATAAAGTCTTTGGCCCAATGCGAATCTAAATCTGTAAATTGAATTAGTCCAATATCAGGTTTTACAATATAATTAGAGGCGATCGCAGGGCTGCGATTAATGGCAACTAAGGATTGATACATGACTCCAGCAAATTCAGCACGGGTCATATCCCGATTTGGGTTTAGTTGCTTGAGATTGGGATAATTTACGACTATTCCGCGCTGGGTTGCAGTCGAAACGGCATCAATTGCATAGCTGGGAATTCCAGTCCGATCGCTGTAGGTTGATAATACATTTAATGCGCCACCGCTTAAGCCTAAACCATTTACTAACGCTACGATCGCTTGTACACGGGTGAGATTTTGGCCAGGGCGGAAGGTTCCATCGGGGAAACCTGCTATAAAGCCCATGCTGTTTGCTTTTGCGATCGCGGCGGCTCCCCAGAAACTAGATGGCACATCAGCGAAGGTAATGCTTTGTCGTTTGGCGGGCAGATCAAATGTTTTTGCTAAAACTGCTGCAAACTGGGCACGCGTAAGAACGGTTTCGGGTTGGAAGGTTCCATCGGGAAAACCAGTAACAAATTGTTTATTTACTAATGATTGAATGAATGCTTCTGCCCAATGACCTTGAATATCGGAAGGTGGCGGTGTGGGTGTCCCGATCGGTGGAGTAATTGGAGGCGCAATAATAATGGGTGGATCTACTGGATCTAATGGTGGATCTACTTTAGGTGGGTTGGTTATGATTGGGGGTGGCGTAATGGGTGGCGTGACGATCGGAGGATTCGTACTAATGGGAGGAACTTCATTGGCGAGGAGTTCTATTGCGCCTTGCAATCGAGTGGGATTGAGTTGATTGCCGACAGAAACGATTGTGATTTGTGGATTGGTCGCATTTTGCAAATCAACTTCGCCATTATCCCGCATTGCATTACCACCCGGTTCCTGTGGATTACCTAGGTCGGGTACGCAGGTTTCAAGAATGACAAGTCCAGTTTCAGTATTTCGTTCAATAATATTATTTCGAAAAACCGGACGTGCTGCACGGGATAGTACAATACCCGATCGATTTTCAAATACACGATTTCCGACTAACAATGGCGCTGCATTATCACCGATCGCAATACCATATCCTGTATTTTGACAAACATTATTTCGATATTCACCCTTGGCATCACGAACAATGGAAATCCCTGCGGCAGCATTTTGGAAGAATACACAATCTGTTACTATTGGTTTAGCGGTTCCGGTTGCAAAAATGCCTTCGCGCTGACAATTTATAAAGGTACAATTTGTAATAGTTGGATTAGTACTTTCAATCCAAACTCCTGTGCCTCGGCTTTCATTGTTCGTGATGGTTATGCCTTTTAAGATAGATAGGCTTTCAAGTTTGAATGTGACATTTTGTCCACCAAAACTAGCGCTCAAGTAGCGTCCACTGCCCGTAATTTGAATCCCTTTTCCTTTTTGGCTCTCGTCACCCACAATTGTGACATTACTCGGTACCACTAGCGGAAATACTTCGCCCGTTGCTGCGCTGTAGGTTCCAGATATTAAGCGAATAGAACTGCCTGCAGTGGCCTGCTGAATTGCTTTAGTGATAGTTTTGAGAGGTGTGACCTGAGATCCAGATGCACTGTCGTTTCCGGTACTGGGATTGACGTAGAGAAGGTTGGAAGGGGATTGAACCATGGTTGTAGTTAGGGTTAAGGGGTTAGAGATATGGGGGAAGAATAAATTTTATACTTAACTTTTATATTTTATCTAGGAATTCTGAATATTGCACTGATTTATTGTTTCTTATAGAACCCATTTGACATGTTAGTCAGTGGCTGAAAGTCTTTATCAGTAGTCTAACAAAGCAGAGGTTCATTTTTGTCCTCGCATTTGCTAAGGTTCTTTACCAATATCTTGCAGCGATCTATCTAGGCATTCGATCGTTCCACCACCCAACGAGCAATGGCGGGGATAAACCCTGATGTTCCTTGTTCTTTTTCTCCTGCTTGGAATGCTTCTTTGAACGCTGAAATCTAATTTTTGTCATAATTTGAGGAACTTTTTGGAGTTCTCGGACCAAACAATCAATGTGATATTTATGGTCTAACAGAATTGTAATCTTTGGAATAGTGACAGGTTTTGATTTGAAACGTCATCAGTTCCTCAATACAACCCGCTGCTCGCCATTGTTTATAGTGATAACAAGCGGTTGAATAGGGAGGCAGGTCTTTCGGTCAGTCTCCCCAATTACAGCCATTTTTGAATTGATAGAGAACTCCATCTATTATTTCTCATTTGGTCCAATTAGACGGTCTGGTTTGTTTTTTAGAAGGCAATACTTCTAACAGAAGCGGTTCAAGGCGTTCCCACTCTTGATCCGTTAGACTGCTGGAATAGGCCATAGGACTGAAGGATAGGACTTTTTTTACGTTAGCGTCAGCATACCCTTATAATGTCAAATGGGTTCTATAAGTCACCTTTGCGTATACTTCTGAAACGTACTTTAAGACCATCTTTAGGATGTAAAGTAGGAATTGGGAAGGGGTCTAGATTTTGAGAAGGTAAAATATCCCATTGATAATCGCGTAACAAATGAGCAGCGATAATTTTCATTTCTAACTTCGCAAAAGCAATACCGATGCAAATGCGAGCGCCACCACCGAAGCCGATGAGGCTAAACGATTTCTTTTTGTGTTCTTGACGATCGGGACTAAAGCGATCGGGATCAAACTTTTCAGGATTAGTATAAACATCGGTTTGCTGATGGGTAAGCGTAATAGAATAGAGTACTAGCCAACCTTTTGGAACATGATAACCATTGAACTCAAATGGCTTAACAACTCCTCGAAATCCGCCACGGACAGGAGATCGTAAACGTTCAACCTCTTGGAATACTTGATCGAGGTAGGGCATTTTTCCTAACTGCTCTAAAGTCAATGAGCCTGTTTGAGCTATTAAGAGTTGTTCTTGACGAGCGCGTTCATAAATTTCAGGATGACGACCTAGTTCAAGACAAAACCACGTCAACATTGAGGTCGTAGTTTCATGTCCCGCAAAAAGCATTAGCATCGCTTGAGCTTTTAACTCCTCAATGCTCAGGCTCTCTCCATCTTCGTTCTGCGCTTGAGCTAACATACTCAACACATCATTGGTGGGATGTTGTTGACGCTCTTGCACAACTTGAGCGATATGTTCTAATAGGCAATTGCGAGCCTTCAGCGCTTTACCTAAAGTCGTAAAAGGTAAATCAAATGGCACTATCGCAAATAAACCATTAGTTAAATCACCAAATAGTCTGCTCAACCGTTCCGCATCAGAACTAGAATTTGTACCGAGTAGAAGTTGACTAGCTATCTCAAAGGTAAGTTGCTTGAATTCATCAAACCAGCTAAATTCACCTTTCTCTGTCCATTTCTCCAAATACCTTAATGAAATTGATTCCATAGTCGTGACGTAGCCGTTCAATGCTTGTCCATGAAAGGCTGGCATCATCAAGCGACGGTTTCGACGATGCTCTTCTCCATCTTGCAAGAATAGGGATTCACCGAGTAGCAATTTAAAATTATCTGGCCAGCCTTCTTTCCATGAAAAATGTTCCATGTGAGTAGACAAAATAAACTCAGCGGCATCTGAGCCTGCCATAAATATAGTGGGTCTACCCAATAAATGAGTCTTAGAGATAGCTCCATACTTAGAATATTGTTTCTCAGGAAATTGGCGATCGAACAGAAACTGAAGGGTTTGTCCGAGAATAGGAAGCCCCATTTGTCCAGGTGGTAAATTCATTTCTGAGTATATTTGGTGTAGGAATATCTTATAACAATTAAAAAATTACAATCCAACTTTTTAAATTTAAATCATGTAATTTCTTGACTTTTGCGATCGCCACCATATTCATAGTCTCAAGTTTGCTGGGGCGATCGAATCTAAATAAACATTGCTGATCTTCCTATTTAAAATGTTCAACTCAATAATCTGATTAACAGAAACAGAAGGCACAATTTTACTAGCTCAAACTCATAGCATAGAGATTTGCATAAATGCCTTGCTGAAGAAGTAACTCTGAATGAGTCCCTTGTTCGGCAATTTGTCCTTGCTGAATTACCAACACTCGATCGGCTTTGGTGACCGTACTGAGCCGATGGGCAATGACAAAACTAGTGCGATTTAATAATAATTTATCGATCGCTTCTTGGACTAAAACTTCGGTTCGAGTATCGATACTACTAGTTGCTTCATCCAAAATCAAAATACGCGGATTGACCAACACAGCGCGAGCGATACTAATTAATTGTCGTTGCCCTTGGCTGAGATTAGCGCCTCGTTCGCCTAATGGTGTTCGATATCCTTGGGGTAATTGAACAATAAACTCATGAACATTAGCAATTTGTGCCGCTGTTTCAATCTCTACCTGAGTTGCATTAGCACGGCCAAAAGCAATATTTTCGGCGACTGTCCCGCTAAACAAGACATTCTCTTGTAGCACTAACCCAATCTGCCGATGTAAACTTGCCTGAGTGACGCTGCGGACATCAATGCCATCGATTTTAACTGATCCAGAAGTGACATCATAAAATCGTAAAATCAAATTAATAATCGTACTTTTTCCCGCACCTGTAGCTCCGACTAAAGCGATCGTTTGTCCGGGTTTAGTATGCAGAGTAATGTCTTTGAGAATAAGTCGATTACTATCATAGCCAAAATTGACCCGATCGAATGTAATGGCTCCTTGAATGGGTTGCATTTCGATCGCATCTTCAGCATCTTGCAACAATACAGGTTCATCTAATAGTGCAAAAATCCGTTCGGCTCCAGCTAATGCTGATTGAGCTTGGGTATAAAATTGACTTAAAATTTGAATGGGTCGAAAGAACTGTTGGACATAAATCAAGAAAGAAGTCACTACTCCCACGGTCGTGGTGCCGACAACTGCAAAATAACCGCCACAGGCTAACACTGCTGCTGTAGCTAAGGTATTGAGGAGATCGATCGAGGGTAAAAAAGCGGACGTAATCGCGACTGCTTGAACATTTGCATCCCGATTAGCGGCATTTAAAACCATGAATTCTTGAATATCTAGCGGGACATGATTAAAGGCTTGGGCTTCTCTAACACCGCCAATTCCTTCTTCTAATTTAATAGACATCTCACTAATAGTCTGGCGAGTAATACGAAATCTACTCCTTGCCCATCGTGCAAATAAACCCGTAGTAATCAACATTAATGGGATAATTAAATTACTAATTAAACCCAATCGTAAATCGATCGAGAGCATCGCAATAATAATGCCGATTAGGGTAAATAGTTGTCCCAACATTTGCGCTACAGTTTGCCCAAATGCTTGATTGAGTGTACTGACATCATTAATCAATCGACTCATTAAATCCCCGGCTTCACTGCGATCGAAGAAGCTAATGGGCAGGCTCTGAATCTGGGTAAAAATGTCATGGCGGAATTGTGCCAGCACCTGCTGCATAATAAAGCCAACCCGATAAATCTGTTCACGAATGGCGAAGACACCACTGATGTAAATAATTGCCAGTATTCCCAATATTTGCATTAATTCGGCGACAGTACCATTATTGACTAATTGATCGATCGAGCGTCCGATTAAAAATGGACCAATTGCCTGAGTTGCCGAACCATATAAAACAAACATTAAGGCGATCGGAATCTGTTTTCGATAGGGCTTAAAATATTCAAATAATCTAAATAAAGTTGAAAGTTGTTTAACCGCCTTATGTTCTGCGCCAACGAGGGGTGTAACTGCTCTCATATCATTCTCCTCTCTGCATTTGTGATTCTAAAATTGATCCATAGAGCGGACTATTAATCATCAATTCTTCATGGGTTCCTTGGGCGATTAAATGTCCTTTATCCATCAAAATGATTCGATCGGCATAACGGACGGTACTAATCCGTTGTGCGATGACAAATGCAGTACATTTTTTAAGGTGCATTAAATCATCTAAAGCCGCTTGAATTTGACGGCCCGTTTGAGCATCGACAGCAGAAGTACTATCATCAAGGATGAGTAATTTATAGTCAGTGAGCAATGTTCTGGCGATCGCGATTCGTTGCCGTTGTCCGCCCGATAATCCGACTCCACGTTCGGCCACGACTGTATCGTAACCATCGGGTAAATCGTTAATGAAATCATGAATTTGGGCAGATTTAGCAGCGATAATGACTTGATCTAAAGTGGCATTAGGCAACCCGTAAGAAATATTTGCGCGGATACTTCCTGAAAATAATCTAGTTTCTTGTAATACAATGCCAATCTGCGATCGTAAACTAGATAATTGAAGATCTCGCACATCACAACCATCAATTCTGACGGCTCCTTCAGTCACATCATAAAAGCGAGGAATTAAGTTAACGATCGTACTTTTACCAGAACCCGTCATTCCTAATAGAGCGATTAATTCATTAGGTTTAGTCTCAAATGAAATGCCTTCAATAGCGAATGTCTCCGAGCCAGGATAACGGAATTGGACATTCTCAAAGGAAATACGGCCAATACATCCTTTTAAGGGAATGGCATTTTGACGATCTTTAATTTCGATGGGCGTATCAATGACTTCATAAATTCGTTCGGCTGACGCTGCGGCTTGAGCTATTACTGGAGCCGCAAACCCGATCAATAGAATTGGTTGTAAAATAAATAATAGATACGTATTAAAAGCGACTAATTCACCGATGGTCGATCGCTTATTAATGACCTCAATCCCTGCATATCCAACAACGGCAATGGTAATTAAGTTACTCAGAAAAAACACGAATGGGAATGTATTCCGAATCGCTGATATCGTCCGCATATTGACATTAATTAGATCTCGATTAATTGCCTGATATCGCGACATTTCTAAGGATTCTCGTACAAAGGCTTTGACAATCCGCACACCAGAAATATTTTCTTGTAAGACCCCATTGAGATCGCCTAAGCGTTCTTGAGCTAACCCAAATATTTTTTGATTCTTAATCAGGAAATTCGCCAAAATTAAGGCAGCTAATGGCACAAGGGCCAAACTAATTAAGGCTAATCGCCAATTCATCACTATCAAAATAACAGAGGTCGCCAGTAAGGTTACGATCGAACTAACGACCTGAACTAAACTAGTCCCGAGAAACAAGCGAATTTGCTCTACATCGCTGGTAATCCGTGTCAGAAGTTGGGAGGTCTGGGCACGATCATGATAACTAAAACTGAGGTTTTCAATTCTATCGAAGATTTTATTTCGTAGATCATAAGCAACGCCTTGGGATGCTTTTTCGGCCCAAAAACTCTGTCCAAAATTGAACAATCCTCGTCCTACAGCGACTAATAGCATTGCTCCAGCACTATATAGCACCACTTGAAGATTCTTTTCAGTAATCCCCCGATCGATGGCAAGGCGAAATAATTGCGGTGTAATGGCATTTGTCACTGTGAGTAGTAATACGCTAATCACTGCCCCACTGACAATGAGCCAATAAGTCTGGAGATTGCGTAAAACACGATTTAGTGCTTGCATAAACTACCTAGATATCGATAATTCCTGATTCTCTTTAGCATGGCATTATAGACCTGTGGGCTGATCGATCTCTAGTATGCTGTCATAATAGCGTTTAAATATTGAATTCTCTTGTCAATATAGATTGGCGGTACTTCTTTTGATGCCGAGTTTCATTCAAATCCTATAATTATTCTAATTTGGGTTGAATTCCTATTCACATAATGATGATCTGATCAAGCGATCGCTAGGACGATCGGGTACTCTTTTCAGGATAGTTTTGATTAGCTTTTTATCTGCTATTATGCAAACTCATTTGATTAAAATCCAGATCAAATGAATACGTTTCCTTACTACTTTGATCGAATAGATATTGCGTTAGATCAGCATAGATAATTGATTAGGTACTGTTGAAAATTTATATTATTTATATCTAGGATGTATTTCCCTAGAATAATCCAGTTCCTACGGCGATCGTTATAATACGATAATTACGGCACAAAACTAGATAACTGGACTCGATCGTTGCAGTAAATTACTATTATTTATACAATGATTACTTAGATCAAGCGATCGAGTCATGCTCCCCAGTAAGGACATAGGCAACGCGATCGGGTGATCTAAATTAAAGTCATTCAAAGTATGCTTACCTGCTTAGTTCAAAAAATTAAGTTCGCTTAGTTTATTTTTTAAACGTACCTAAATTATTAAATTGTAGACTTCTTAAATCAATAGGAAAACGACATAAATGTATACCCGACTCATTATCAATCCCACTGCTGGCCCTGCTGACAAACCCGATCTGTTAACTGAAATTGTCGAGGCGTTGCAAAATCAAGGCATTGAAGCTGAACTCTGTACGACCACACCTGATGAAGATGGTGAAGGGCTTGCCGCTGAAGCTGCCAAAGCGGGCGCTGGACTTGTGATTGTGGCGGGAGGCGATGGTACGATCGAAGCCGTAGCACGTGGAGTAATGCATACTCAAACTGTGCTAGGCATTATTCCACTAGGAACACGAAATAACATTGCCGCTAGCTTAGATATTCCCTGCAACTTAACTCAAGCCATCCAGACCATAGCAGAGAGAAAGCCGGGGCGGTTTGATATGGGCAAAGCAAACAATCATTACTTTGTAGAAGTGGTAGGCGTAGGTCTAGAAGCCACACTCTTTCCTTGTGGAGATGACGTTAAAGAAGGCATCAAGAAAAATTATTTAACCGCTTTTAAAAGTTTCTTCTCAGGTATCCAAACTTTTTTGCAGTTTAAACAGCACCGCTTGGTCTTGCGCCTTGACGGCAGACGGATACGTCGTTTACGCACCATGCAAGTCAACATCTGCAACAGTCCTCGCTACGGGGTTCAATTTGCCTTAGCGCCTGACGCAAAAATGAATGATGGCAAGCTGGACGTAATCTATATTGATAAACCTTCTAAATGGGATCATCTGCGTCACTTCTTTAAAGCTATGCGGGGTGAACGATTGCCCCATGAACGGCTAAATGTTCATCGAGCCGCTAAAATTGAGATTAGAAGCTATCCACCGCTAGAAGTTCATGCAGATGGACAATGTTTAGGCATCACCCCAATCACGGTTGAAGTCGTTCCAAACGCCCTTTTGATTTGTGTCCCTACGTCCGAACTGCTGGCCAAGTTTGCTGATGAAAGCGAGCCTCATGGTTTAGCTCAGCAACTTAACACTGTTTCTACTGATTGCCCATC
The DNA here is from genome assembly GCA_043739065.1 of Synechococcales cyanobacterium. Taxonomy (GTDB): domain Bacteria; phylum Cyanobacteriota; class Cyanobacteriia; order Leptolyngbyales; family Leptolyngbyaceae; genus JAAFJU01. The sequence goes on from JAYUEU010000045.1 coordinate 18,893, forward strand.
AATGTCAGTTTAAGTTCCACTAATTTGAACTAGTCCGTACAAGCATGAGGCAAGCCATATGCCACCCGCGACCCATCCACTCAGGACATCTGTCGGCCAATGCACACCAAAATACACTCGACTAAAGCCCACTCCCAAGGTTAAAAATGCTGCGAAGGTCGCAGTAAGCGCTAAAGGAACACTTAGAGATTGCGTCAAGATGGCCGCTAACAAACCGTAAAAGGAAATCGCACTCATGGAATGACCGCTGGGATAACTGTAATCCAGCGGACGCTTAGAAGATTCCCATAAATCGGGTCGTTTGCGTTTAAAGAAAGACTTGAAAATGCCGTTAAGCAGCCATGAACCGCTCAGCCCGATCGCTAAGATCAGAGCTGGAAATGCCTCGTGGCGATAAACCAAAATTCCTGCGATCGCAATGAGTATCGGAATGGTAATTTCGCCCTGAGCCATCCAAGTTAGAGCCGTCATGTATCGGTCTAGAGTCGGATTAGACCATTTTTTGAGGGTTAACAAGCATGACTCTTCAAAAGGGAATAACCAATCCCATAGAAGGAAACGAGCGATGAAAACACCTAGCGCTAGAACGATCGCACCCGCCAGCAAACCTGCCAAAAGATAGGGAATAAAAGCAATGAGTGATTGTAACAACCAGTAAAGGCGAGTGCTAATCTGCACCATCAGCAATCTCCTAGAACGGGCATGACTGTAACTTTTAAATATTCTAGACTGTTCCCTGTCTACGTGGAAGTATTGCTAGTTGGAGATTAATTAGAAGAATAAATATTACGCACAGGAAAATAATAGACCGTGCCAATAAATTGCGCTCTAGAAACGAAAGTTCCGATCGGACTAAGAATTAGTTGTAAATCTTTCTTTTCTGAGCTGCGGAGCTGATTTCTCTACTAGCCCGAAATTTATTCGCGGGTGGTCTAGCGTAGACGATTGAATCAATAAATTGTCGAAATTGTCGATTTTATTTAATTCTCATTCCTAAGTCTGTAAAACTTTTAATCTCGCTCGAAGCTGGGCAATGTCTTGGGCCATATCCAAAACCATCATCGCTCCGACTAAATTAAGTCCTAAATCTCGACGCAGCCGCTGGATTTGGGCAATTCGGGCAATTTCATTAGTATGCAACATCGCCCCGATCGGATGAATCACTCCCACCTGCACAAATTGCTCAATTACAACCATTGAAGTTTCTGTCACTAAAGCCGCATATTCAAAGGTATAAAGTTGATCGCCTGCTGGAGAAACGAAGCTATTGGAAAGGCTAAATTCAGTCATTATAATGCCACCGTTTTGATTGCCGATCGTGGATTAAAACTACTATTAGCTTGGATTTTTTCATAACAATCCTGTTCAATTTGACTCAATGCCTGCGGGGAAACAATCTGAAGTTTTACAATCAAATCCGTTCGTCCACCCGACGGTGATTTCCAACCTTTGCCACGCAATCGCAGTGATTGACCAGAAGACATTCCTTTCGGGACGCTCAGCATCACCAGACCATCGGGCGTAGGCACTTGAATTTGTATGCCTAAGACTGCTTCATCAGGACGAATCGGGATTTCCGCCGTCAGGTTATCGCCCGAAAACCGGAAAAATGGATGGGCCAACAGTTCGATCGTTACATACAAATCGCCACGCTGTTGGGAAAAAGGACTCGGACGACCTTTACCCTTAATCCGAATACGACTGCCAGATTTGGCTCCCGGTGGGATTCGTACATTCATAGTTTCATCCTCTAACTGAAACTGTTTTTGTACTCCATTAAATGCCTCAGAAAACGAAAGCCCGATCGCAGCTTCAGTATTAGGGGCAGGGGCACGAGATCCACCAAAATCATTAGACGATCGCGATCGAGACGATTGGCCGGACCCACCCCGTTTTCCCATCAGATCATTAATAAAATCATCAAACCCACCATATTGATTGAAATCAAATCCCTCTGAATTAGAGTTCGTGGTATTCGGATTTGTCGTTCTCGGCGGCCCACTCTCGGCAGCTTGCTTCCAGTGCTGACCAAACTGATCATACTTTTGGCGTGCTTCTGGTTTTGACAACACTTCATTGGCTTCATTAATAGCCTTGAATTTTTCCTCAGCTTCGGCATTGCCAGGATTTACATCAGGATGATGCTTACGGGCCAATTTACGATAGGCTCGCTTGATTTCATCGGGTGTCGCCGTTTTGCTAACACCTAATAGCGCATAGTAGTCTTTAAAGTCAGTTGCAGTGGACATAATTAGACACTCAGCATTAGACACTCAGCGAACTACTCAACTTACAAAATCAGCATCAATTACATCCTCCTCACCTGATGGTTGATTGGTCGCATTAGATCGATTTGCGCCTGCTTGGGCATAAACAGCACTACCAATCTGCATCAGAGCTTGTTGGAGATCATTGGTTAACGATCGCATCTGATCAGCATTTTCTTGGGCAATCGCCGATCGGAGTTGCGCAATTAATGATTCGGCCTGTCCCTTATCCGTTTCAGAGACTTGTCCATCCAAATCGTTTAGCTGCTTTTCAGCTTGATAAACCAACGAGTCAGCATTGTTTTTGGTATCCAGATTTTCACGTCGTCGTTTGTCTTCCCCCCCATGGGTTTCCGCGTCGCGCACCATACGCTCAACATCATTTTTATCAAGTGTGGAAGCGCCGGAAATCGTAATGGATTGTTCTTTACCTGTTGCCTGTTCCTTGGCCGTTACAGACAGTAATCCATTCGCATCAAGATTAAAGGTGACTTCAATTTTGGGAACACCCCGGGGCGCAGCAGGAATACCATCAAGCCGAAAAGTACCGAGGGCTTTATTGTCATTGGCAAATTCTCGTTCTCCTTGCATCACATGGATTTTGACATTGGCTTGGGCATCAGCAGCGGTAGAGAATACTTCGGATTTTTTGACTGGAATAGTTGTGTTTCGCGGAATGATTTTCGACATTACACCCCCCTTTGTTTCCACGCCCAAAGACAGCGGTGTCACATCTAGCAGTACAACATCTTTAACATCTCCAGCCAACACTCCAGCTTGAACCGCTGCGCCCACTGCCACCACTTCATCAGGATTTACGCCTTGATTGGGATCTTTGCCCGTAATCAGTCGAATCAGCTTTTGGACTGCTGGAATTCGGCTAGAGCCTCCAACTAGAACCACTTCATCAAGATTTTCACTGCTAATGCTGGCGTCCTTTAGGGCTTGCTCAACGGGCATTCGACAGCGATCGAGTAATTCAGAACAAAGCTTCTCAAAATCTGCCCGTGTGATGGTGAAATCAATATGTTTTGGACCCTCTTTATTAGATGTAATAAAGGGAAGATTAATACTAGTTTGAGTCGCATTAGAGAGTTCAATTTTAGCTTTTTCAGCAGCCTCAGTTAGCCGTTGCAGGGCTTGTTTATCAAGGCGTAAATCAATGCCTTCCTTCTGTTTAAAATCTTCAGCAATGTGATCAACAATTTTCTTATCAAAGTCATCGCCGCCTAAATGGGTATCGCCGCTTGTGGATTTGACTTCAAAAATACCTTCGCCAACATCTAAAATTGAAACATCGAAGGTTCCACCCCCTAAATCGAAGACTAAGATGGTCTCATTACCTTTCTTATTTAAACCATAAGCTAGTGCTGCGGCAGTCGGCTCATTTAGAATCCGCAGAACTTCTAGTCCGGCAATCTTTCCCGCATCTTTAGTCGCTTGACGTTGCGCATCATTGAAGTAAGCGGGAACCGTAATGACGGCTTGTGTAACAGGTTCTCCCAAATATTTACTAGCATCATCGGCAAGTTTCCGTAGGACTTGAGCTGAAATTTCTTCAGGCGCAAATTGTTTCTTAAGCGCTGGACAATCAAGTTTGACGTTCTTGTTCTGATCAGAAATGACCTTGTAGGAAACTTGGCTCGCTTCTTGTGTGATTTCATCGTATTTACGCCCTGTAAATCGTTTGACTGAATAGAATGTATTTTCAGGATTCATCACCGCTTGCCGCCGAGCAATTTGCCCAACCAAACGATCGCCTGTCTTTGCATAAGCAACCACCGAGGGCGTAATCCGTTGTCCTTCAGAATTAGCAATGACGATCGGCTGTCCTGCTTCCATTACTGCAACACAGGAGTTTGTTGTGCCCAAATCAATTCCAATGACTTTTACCATGATTATGAACCTCCTAAATTAAATTTTATAGATTTATACAACCGCTGTTGATCTGATCCTAATCAATATTTTTGCAAATTAGGATCATAATTTTAAAAAACATCTTTTTTGAATCAATTTGTATCGTAATCAATCAATTCATACAGGAATTCAAACATTCGTTGTCTACAATCAATGGCTTAGACACTTTTTAAC
>JAYUEU010000046.1:0-12032 GCA_043739065.1 Synechococcales cyanobacterium
TGCAATAAAACCGACCATTCCCGGAATTCCAGCACTTGCCATAGCCCCAAGAATCAGAAGCGCCGATATCATGGGTAATCCTCGAATTGGATTCAGTAAACCGTTTAGCAAATCTAATTCTCTTGTGCCGACCTTAGATTCGATCATGCCAATGAGATAGAAGAGCAAGGCCAGAATCAAACCATGGGCAACCATTTGGGAAATCACCCCAACCATACTCAAGGGTGTGAGTGCCGCTGTTCCGAGAATGATGTAACCCATGTGACCGATCGAGCTGTAAGCCACCATACGCTTCATATCAGTCTGCGCGATCGCACAGAAACTACCATAAATTACCGTAATCGCTGCGATCGTGGCCATCACCGGAGCGACGGAAACCCAGGTTTCGGGAAACAATCCGACAGCAAATCGAATAATTCCATAGGTTCCAAGTTTCGATAAAATCCCGCCCAACATAATCGATACTGGAGCCGAAGATTCAACGTAAGCATCGGGCAGCCAGGAATGCAGCGGTACCAAGGGCGTTTTAATCCCAAATCCAACTAGTAATAGCGTTAGCAATACTAATTGAGTGTTGCGAGATAGGTCGGTGGTATCGATCGCGCCATATTCAAAACTTGTCGCACCCGTCAACCAATTCATTGCTAAAAATGCAGCCAGAATTAGAACTCCTGACAATGCCGTATAGATCAAAAACTTGGTGGCCGCATATTCTCGTTTTGCACTGCCCCAAATGACAATTAAAAGGTAGAACGGAATTAATTCGACTTCGTAGAACAAAAAGAACAACATCAAGTTTTGCGCTAGAAATGCACCAATTACCCCAGAATTGACGAGTAGGAGCAATGAGTAAAACAGACGAGGACGCTTCAAATCTTCGCCCGGTTTGAGTCCAACAGAACTATTAAATGCCAACAGTACTGTTAATAAATTTGTCAATGCCACCAAAGGAAACGATAGACCATCGATCGCCAAACTATAGTTCAACCCCAAATCAGGCAGCCACGGGAGAAACTCCTGCATCTGCAACCCGATATGACTGAGATCAAACATCACACCTGTCGCGATCGTCAAAACCAAACTGGTGACAGAAAAACCGAATGTTACCGATCGAGCCAATGCTGGCGACATCACACCGGGATAAAATCCAACAATCAATGAACCGAGCAATGGAACGAGGATTAAAGCACTTAGTATCATAATAAATTCCTAACCCGCATTCAAAAGGGGATAACACAACCACAACCCAATACCAACTAGCCCCACCACGATCGTCAACATATAAAATTGCGATTGACCGGACGTACTGTATTTCAAACTCTGACCACTGAACAATGTCGCAAAGCCAAAGAAATTACCGATACCATCAATCCCAATCCGATCGAAACCAGACAACAATCTCGATGAAATGGCGACAAATCCAATAATGGTATTGCGATACAGTTGCGGCGTGTAAAAGTCATAGGCAAACAAATCTTGAAGTGCCTGAGATGGAAGTTTTACAGGTTTTGAAACTGTTGGACTGAGGTAAATTACGGCAGCCAATGCAATTCCTGATACTGTTGACCAAGTCAGAATCACAGCACTGTCTTTACTAATTTCGGCCCAATTCGGCAAAGCATCAACGGCTGATAGCATCAACGGCAAATGCAGCACAAATCCCATCACGACCATCATCGGCAAAATCATCCAATAATGGACTTCCGGCGATCGTTCCGTAAACTTTGTGGCCTTTCCTAAAAACACTTGACAGAACACCCGTGTGAACCCAAACGCCAACATTGCATTGACCGCGATTACCAGTGCTGCCAACCATGGATGCGTAGTTCGTAACCCTTCCACAAGTTGCAACATTGCCCAAAACCCGCCAAACGGAGGCATCGCAATCGTAGCCAATCCCCCAATAGCGTAGCTCAGCCCCGAAATGGGACGACGACTAAATAGCCCACCCAACTGCGTCACATCCTGCGTCACACTATTCCAAACCACGGCACTGGAACTCATGACCATCAATGCCATTCCTAACGCATGAGACAAGCTCAATAGCAAGGCAGCCTGAATATTTCCACTTCCAACAGCAATGAAAACACAGCCCATCAATACACTAGTGGGATAGGACAATGTCCGTTTCACATCAATTTGAGCGATCGCAATCAAGGAACCTCCGACTGCCGTCAATGCACCAATAAAGATTGCAAAATTTAATACCGTGGGAGATAACGCGAGTACGGGTTGAAGCTTCACCAAAACCCAAGCCCCCACTTGTACTACTAAGGAGTTTCTTAAAATTGTCCCTGGTACCGGACCTTCCATCGCTTCATCCAGCCACAAATGCAGTGGGAATTGTGCGCATTTCCCCATCGGCCCGGCCAGCAATGCTAACCCTAATAACGTCATCACCTTCGGATCAACATTTGCTGTTTCCGCCCAAAGAGCCAATTCGGTATAGTTCCAAGTGCCTGCGATCGGTAACAACGCCACCACACCCATCAATAGAAATAAATCTCCCACTCGTTTAGTTAAGAATGCATCTCGTGCCCCCGTGACAACCAAAGATTGATTAAACCACAGCCCTAACAATAGATATGTTCCGAGCGTTAGTAACTCCAACGCAATGTACCCAAAGAATAAGGAGTCATTCAATACCAGGAAGTTCATCCCGGCTTCAAAAAATGCTAGCAATGAGAAAAATCTAGCCCATCCCCAGTCCAATTCTAAATAACCTATTGCAAATACCTGCGCTAAGAAATTCAATCCCGTAATAACGGTACAAGCCGTCAATGCGATCGGATCAATATGAAATGGAATTGATAAATCTAAATTCGCGACTTGAAGCCAAGGCACCGTAAAATTGACCGCTGGATTATCCCATGCATAAAAAAGCGCCACAGATGCATGAGCAAATGCAAGCAATGACATTAACGCATTCACATATCCAGCAGGCCGTGGACCCGTGCGACGGGTAATACCTGGGAACCAAATGACGGAAAAAGCTGCACCCACCAGGGTATAGATCGGTAGCAACCATATAGATTGAATTAGAGGATGTGACATTGCCGGTTCCTAACAGTGACTATCGGATTGAATCTATGCTTTATTCTATTTTCATTGAGTATATACAATTAAACATGATGACCTGATCAAAGTCATGGGGCATCTCTGTGGTTATTCTGATTGTATCAATAGAGTTTTCATCATGAATAGATAATTGTCAACTCCTAATATCAGTTAGATTGATGGTAGGAATTGATAGATCCACTAAATCTGTAGCTGCTTAGCTATGGGACCAATCGGAAAATGATTTAAATGTTGATTTAAGTATTGATTTGAGTACTGTTGAGGAGTCTATGTTGAGTTGGGAACCGGGTTCTAATATCTCGCGGATGCAGCGAGAGCGGGCTTGGGTGGAGGTTGATGTGGCGGCGATCGACCATAACATTCGGCAAATTCGTAAGTTGCTAAAACCGGGAACGGATTTAATGGCAGTTGTGAAGGCAGATGCCTATGGTCATGGGGCAGTCACTGTGGCGAAGGCAGTTCTGAATGCTGGGGCGACTTGGCTTGGAGTGGCGACGATTCCTGAAGGCATTGAATTACGAGAGGCTGAGATTGAATCGCCAATTTTGGTATTAGGAGCCACTAATTTGCCAGAGCAGGTGAGGACAATTGCCCGTTGGAACCTTTCGCCCACGCTTTGTACTCTGAAGCAAGCCTTACTTTTTTCAGGTGCAATAGGCGATACGGGTGCTTTGTCAGTGCATTTAAAAATTGATACGGGAATGTCCCGATTGGGAATACGCTGGACAGATGCGATCGAATTATTTAATCTCGTAAAACAATTACCAAATTTAAAAATTGTAGGCGTATATTCCCACTTTGCGACCGCCGACGATCCGGACCCGACTATTATGAGAGATCAACAACAGCGATTTGAATCTGTATTAAAAGCCTGTCAAATTCCTGAAGCTATTCCGCGTCACTTTGCCAATTCAGCCGCAACAATTGTTGATTCGTCTCTACAATATAATATGGTCCGCACAGGTTTGATTACCTATGGACTCTATCCAGCTCCGCATTTACGCGATCGGATTAATTTGATTCCAGCATTACAGGTGAAAGCACGGATTACTCAAGTGACCACAATTCCGGTGGGGACGGGCGTGAGCTATGGACATCGATTTATTAGCGATCGAGATATGACGATCGCGGTAATTGGGGTTGGCTATGCAGATGGAGTTCCGCGCAATTTATCAAATCAAATGGACGTATTGATTCGCGGTAAACGGGTAAAACAGATTGGTTCAATTACTATGGATCAAATCATGTTAGACGTAACACAGATTCCGAATGTTCAAGAGGGAGAAGTGGTGACCTTATTGGGAAAAGATCAACTGGATTCTATTAGTACGGATGATTGGGCCGAGAAATTAGGAACAATTTCTTGGGAGATTTTGTGTGGATTTAAAAATCGACTACCCCGAGTAATCGTCGGAAAAGCGACAGAATGACAGTAGCGCGATCGGTCATTTGAATAAAAACCATAGATAGTTCTCGATCGATTCTTTTAATCTCCTTGCCACATGAATGAGTTTTATAATATCCATTAGCCTGATTTCCAGCCCGATCGCCAGTCCAATAGCCAGAGTTCCATGCTAACCCAAACCTATCTCGCCCATCTCCCCGAAACCCTGAACGCGCTCAAACAAGCCGACAATCGCTGGACACAACTACGATCGTTGGCCAATCCAGAACCGCTGAAAGTCATCAGCAAGATCAACACTACACTAGCTAATTTGGACTACGACGTAATCGTTGCAGGCGGAACATTAGGATTACCGATCGCCCTAACTCTCGCTATGCAAGGACACAAGGTCGCTATTTTAGAACGGGGAATTCTCAAAGGCCGCGAACAAGAATGGAACATTAGCCGTGATGAATTACGCGGGTTAGTTGAACTCAATATGCTGACCCCACAAGAATTAGATCAGGCGATCGTTAGTGAATTCAACCCAATTCGGATTAAATTTGGCGATCGGGAAATTTGGACCAAAGATGTCCTAAATGCAGGCGTAGATCCAATTTATTTACTAGAAACCCTCAAACAAAAGTTTCTCCAACTCGGCGGTAAACTTATTGAACAAGCGACCTTTAAAACAGCCACTGTTCATCCAAACGGCACGGAAATTCACTATGAATTCAATAATCAATCTAACTCCATCACTGCCCAATTGTTGCTTGACTTAATGGGTCATAATTCACCGATCGCATTACAATCCCGCGATGGTGAAAAACCCGATTCCGTTTGTCTCGTCGTCGGCACCTGCGCTACAGGCTATCCCGAAAACACTACCGCCGACCTGATCGCCTCCTTTACGCCCATTCAAAACCAATGCCAATATTTTTGGGAAGCGTTTCCCGCCCGCGCAGGCCGAACGACCTATCTGTTCACCTATTTAGATGCGCAACCCGATCGTATTTCTCTTGAAACCCTATTTGACGAATACTTCCGACTGCTCCCCACCTACCAAAACATCACCCTTGACCAACTCGATATCAAACGCGCCTTATTCGGCCTTTTTCCCTGCTACAAAGACAGCCCGCTGGTTCCCGACTGGGATCGGATCCTATCGCTGGGTGATGGTAGCGGTGCCCAGTCGCCCTTAAGTTTCGGGGGATTTGGAGCTATGATGCGCCACTTAATTCGATTATCGGATGCGTTGGATCAAGCTATTTCCACTGATTGCCTCGATCGCGCTAGTCTCAAACTCATCCAACCCTACCAACCCAATCTCCAAGTCACCTGGCTCTTCCAGAAATCCATGAGCGTCAAACTGAAGAAACAATTGCCGCCCCAACAAATCAATCAACTTCTCGCCGATGTATTCGGAGAAATGGAACAACTGGGGGATCACGTCCTCAAGCCATTTTTGCAAGATGTCGTACAGTTTGGACCACTGACCCAAACCCTCTCGCGATCGTCCTTAAAATCGCCCTTGATTCTGTTTAAAATCTTGCCCCAAGTCGGACTTTGGACCTTATTAGATTGGATACGACATTTCGTGAATTTGGGCTTTTATACCACACTTGACGGAATAATCGATCGTAATCTCCCCGTTCTGCTCCCATTTCTATCCGCTCAATCGCCAGCCTTCCAATATCGGATCTATCGTGCTATTGAATCCTTCAAATATGGATCCGGTAAAGACTATTACCCGCCTGACAATGCACCTGATAAGGGAGACGTACAGCCCTATGGGGGATTACAATAGATTGAACCCTTTTTCTTGTTGACGATCGGTCTATGCAACTTTCCCTTGCGCGGCGCTGTTTCATTCGTGAAATCCGTCAGCCGGACGAAATTATTAATCTTGAGCGAGCCGCGCTGTATATAGCCCAAGAAGCCCACCCAACCCTCGACATTGATGAGTCGATTGCTCGCCTAGATGCGATCGCTTGTGTTATCCGCGATCGGATCCCCGAGAGCCGTTATCCGCTAAAAATTATTCAAACAATCAATCAATATCTCTATGCCGAATTGGGGTTTCGGGGCAATCGAACTGACTATTACAACACCCAAAACAGTTACCTAAACCAGGTTTTAGAACATCGCCTCGGCATCCCTATCACCTTGGCGTTAGTTTATCTTTCTGTTGCCAAACGCCTTGATTTTCCCATGTTGGGCATTGGAATGCCGGGACATTTTTTAATCCGCCCTGATGTCCGTGAAATGGATATCTATGTGGATGCCTTTAATAACGGCGAAATCTTATTCCCGCAAGACTGTGAAGCACTGCTACAAAAGCTCTACCAAGAACCCGTAAGGCTCAGTCCTGACCTGCTCCAGAGCGTCAGCAATCGTCAATTTTTAGCTCGGCTATTGGGAAATCTAAAAGGCGTTGCCATTAATCAAGGTGATGTTCCAGCAGCTCTTGCCGCAGTGGAACGTATTCTGCTGCTATTCCCTAATGCGCCCGCTGAACTACGCGATCGAGGCATTCTTTACTTCCAACTTCGACGTTGGCCTGAAGCCCGTCACGACTTAGAAATATATCTTGAAACAGACCCAACGGCAGGCGATCGGGATTTGATTCAAGATCTCTTACGTAAAATAAACAGCTAGAAAATAACCCAAAAATAAGGAGCGATCGAATCATTCGATCGCTCCTGCTACAGTTGTAAGGTCATATCAACTGAACTAATTCAGTCTCTGAAATAACCAATTTCAATCTTAAAAAAGCTTCAACTGTTACTTTTTACCTAAAACCTGATCTTTAGTATCCGTAAATTTGGCATAGAACTCTTGGCGTTTCTCAGACTTGAGCATAAAGCGGGTTACGAACCAAGCAGAATATCCTAAACCTACAAGTTCCAAAATTGGCTCAATCAATGGAATCTCATTGAGTGCGCTGAGCAAAGCTAACGTCAATTTCACAGAAACAATCGCGCCGAACACCAATCCTAAGGACACAATGAGTTGCTTATACTCCCGAAAAAAATCCCCCAGAATTTTATCCAAATTGCTCATAACTTCCACACTTTTAGAAAGCATCGCCTTCAACTCAGCGGTACTCTCATCGCTTTCGAGGGGGGCTAGAGAGCCACTCTCCTCTAAACTGACCGCAATTTGTTGCGCCTCAGCTTGTTGCGCCTCAGCCGATTTCAATTCAGTCATCACATCACCCACCATTCTCTACTACCCGTTAATAATACTTCGTCTCCTGAAAATCGTGCCATCTGTTTTTAGGCAGAAGTTCACTCAAAAAGATAGTAAAAACCTATTAGACTGGCTTTATTTTTTAGGGATCACGATACATTGCAGGATATAAGGATCTATGCTGGAATTTATACAAATAGAAAATATCAACTCACAGGGCGACACTCCGATGGACTTGTTGGAATATCAGGCAAAAGACCTTTTTCGGACCATTGGAATTCCGGTTCTTTCGTCTCAACGTATTGATCGGATCCAAGATCTAAAGCGTCTCACTATTCCTTACCCTATTGTCCTCAAGTCACAGGTTCATGTTGGTGGTCGGGGGCGACTTGGTGGAATTCGCTTTGTGGACAACACCATCGATGCGATCGCCTCTGCACAAGTTCTTTTCAATCTTTCGATTTTAGGCGAAAAACCCAAGGCGCTCCTGGCCGAACCCAAATTTCAGACGGCCCACGAATACTATCTAGCCGTAACCTTGAACCGATCCCTAAGGCGACTAGTTCTATTGGGCAGCGTCAAAGGTGGTAACGAAGTTCGCAGCGCCATCGACTCGACCCATCAGGTGGTGGTGGAAGGAGAATTTTCTCCCTTTTATACGCGGCGGTTAGCCATAAAAATGGGCTTAGAAGGCCCGCTCATGACCTCCGTGAGTTCGGTAGTGGAAAAAATGTACTATCTACTGGTCGAAAAAGATTTAGATTTAGTAGAGATTAATCCTCTAGGAGTAAGTGACTCGGGCGAAGTTATGGCGCTGGATGGGAAAGTATCGGTCAACGATGGAGCAATGGCACGTCATCCCGATTTAGTCGCTCTAGCTCCACAACCGATCGTCGTCCAACTCGACCAAGATCCAAAAAGCGACAGCCAAAGCCCGCTCTTATCCGTACAATCGACCTTAGAAACGCAGGGTATAGTTGGGCTGCTGTGTCAGGGTTCGGGGCTAACGATGGCGACCATGGATAGTTTTTATCAGGCGGGTGGGAAGCCGATTGCTTTTTTAAATATGGGCAGTGAAACTAGTCATAGCTGGGATGTCGAGACTTTTTGCGATCGATTAATTCAGAGCTTAGAACGAATTTCTCAAACTCCTCAAGTCGAAATAGTCTTGTTGAATTTAATCAGCGGAATTGTAACGGGAGAGGCGATCGCAACTGCTCTATTACAATTTCTCCATCACTATCATCCCCAGTCGGCCTATCCCCGATCGACATCCATCACAATTCAGGAGAGTTCTGCCCCAGCAACCATTCCTCAAATTGTGGTGCGATGGATGGGACCAGATATTGAGGGCGCAAAATTGAAATTAGTGGCTAGCCCCATTATGATTTTTGACGATTTAGATAGTGCGATCGGACAAGTTTTGAAATTAGTTAAACAAAACAAAACTAAGGCTTAATCAGATCTTAATCATACCAATTCTGTGAAATCGCATATTTGGTAGTTGAGATACATGTTGTTTGCCTATCTCAACTGTTGACATTAAAATTTCTCAGGCAAAATACTGGTGTAAGGCTGACTAATGCTATTGTATTTTCCCTGTAATAGCAGCCCATAGCAGTTATTTTCAACCTCATGAATACAAACTACATACGTCTATTTTCTGAGTAACTATTGATACGCATTAACTAAGACATAATACATTCAGTATTGCCAATTATTAGATCGGCACTTTACTATCTAATATTATGTGTGATATTGATTTATACTAACCTGTATTCTATACATCCCAGTCCTGATAGGCGAGATGAATGGATTTAATAAGGCTGATATGAATGAGAAGTAGAACACTTTTTGTATTGATTTTTACAGCAAAATTCAATTTCTGATATTCAGATTAAACTTAGTGTTATCTATTGAGTTCTTCCTATAAGCCCTAATTTATCGAATTTCTTTCATTTGAATTGATGCCCTATGATTTTTTCTCTCAATAGCCAAGTAATTATTCAAGGCATCTCAGGATCCTTAGGTAAAACCTACGCACCCCTCATTCGGAACTATGGAACATCATTAGTTGCAGGAGTGAGTCCTGGTTATGGTGGTAGTGATATTGGTGGGGTTCCCGTTTTTGACATGGTGGAGCAAGTTGTTTTGCATCATGGTCCGATCGATATTTCCATCATTTTCAGTCATCCCTACGATGTTCTTGATGCGGCAACCGAAGCCATGCGCGCTGGAATTCGGCAGCTCATAATCATTAGTCAGGGGGTGCCGCCGATCGATATGATCCATTTGATTCAGCAGGCTGATGCTAATGACACCTTGGTAGTAGGTCCGAATAGTCCTGGCATAATCATTCCGGAAAAGATGTTGCTCGGAATTCATCCCCCCATGTTTTATACGCCGGGACGTGTCGGCATACTTGCGCGCAATGGTCCGTTGACCTACGAAATTGCGCGCGTTATGACCAAAGCAGGGATTGGTCAATCGATCGCAGTTAGTCTTGGGTCAGATTCAATTCTGGGTTCAACATTGTCCCAGTGGCTACAAATTTTAGAGGACGATGACGATACGGATGCGATCGTTTTAGTCGGTGAAATTGGGGGCGATAGTGAAGAAATGGCCGCTAGCTATATCAAAGAATCAATCGATAAACCTGTAGTCGCTTACATTGCAGGACATACAGCCCCACGCGATCGGCGAATGGGCCATGCAGGGACAATTATTGAAACTCAATTGGGAGGATTTGGACCCGATTTGGGAACCGCAGAAAGTAAAGTATCAGCCTTAAAATCAGTCGGTGTGCCTGTCGCGGATCGGCCTAGCCAAATTCCAGACCTATTACAACGCTTGCTCACACCAAAACGAAAAGCTCACACCACAAAAGTACGAGCCGAACGCTCAGCGAGTTAATTCATGACCCGCTATTTCATGACTGACTCTTTACTATTTATAGTCACGCCAAACAGCAACCAATAATCCTTGTAATTCAACGTCAACCGCTTTAAGCTCTGTTTCGGGATAAAGCACGCGATCGGGATTTCCGGGCATCAGAAATACTTTAGTGCCTTTCTTGTGATAGTACTTCAGAGTGGTTTTACCACTGACATGGGCTGCAACGATCGCCCCGTTTTTCACAGCCTTTTGATCAGTGACGGGCTGCATGATCACCATATCACCATCATCAATCAATGCTTCAATCATGCTGTGACCGCGAACTTTTAAGGCAAAATGTCCGGGTTTCAACATCAAGTTAGAAAAATCAAGCATTTCCACTTCAATGTCTGGAAAATTTTCAACAAGACTAGTTGCAGCGATCGCACCAACTACAGGAATGCCTCGGGGACGATTATGTAAAAGGCGAATAGTCCGGGCTTGTCCCTCGTCCCAACCAATGTATCCCTTCTTTCGTAAATGCTCTAGACGACTCTGGATAGGGGCCGGAGACTTCAGCGTCATCGCCCGCATCATCTGCCGAATCGAAGGAGAATGTTGCTTTGTTGTGATGTAATCTACGAGCCAGTCATAGAGTTGCTGCTGGGCTTCAGTCAGGGTTTCTAAGTGATCAAGGTATTCCATAGGTCAAGACATGAACACAGAACAAAGGAAAGCGTATAGAACACTTGTATCCTAAAACATATGAACTGTCTAGAGCGTTTTTAAAAATAATCCCCATCCTAAGGGTGCTAAACGTGATGCAATAAATAGTAGGGATAAATTCCAAGGATAAAAGACTCATGGGACGTGTGCAGCAAGCCATTAAGATTTTTTTTAGAGATGGAATAGGACGATCGACGCGGCGGGTTTTAATCGGGATTTGCTGCGCGGCGATACTAGGATTTCTGGCGAGTTGCAGTCCATGGGGCGGCGATAAGGACGATCGGCAGACGACGGTAGAATTTTGGACAATGCAGCTTCAGCCTCAGTATACGGATTATTTTACGGGCGTGATTTCGCAGTTTGAAGCCGAAAATCCGACGCTGAGAATCAACTGGGTAGATGTGCCTTGGTCAGGAATGGAGAGCAAGATTTTGACAGCGGTGGCAGCGAAGACGGCTCCTGATGTTGTAAATCTCAACCCAAATTTTGCGTCGCAACTGGCGAGTAAAGGCGCTTGGCTCGATCTGAGCGATCGGATTCCAAAACCTGTTCAGATGCAATATTTACCGAAGATTTGGGACGCAAGTACGATCGATGGTAAAGCCTTTGGGATTCCATGGTATTTGACAACGCGGATTGCTATTTATAATCAAGCTCTGTTGCAACAATCTGGAATTGCCAAACCACCCACAACCTTTAAAGATTTGATGCAGATGGCTCCTGTGATTAAGGCCAAAACTGGAAAATATGCGTTTTTCACTACCCTTGCGCCCATGGA